>NZ_AP017986.1:0-202500 GCF_030294925.1 Aminobacter sp. Y103A
GTGAACAAACCCCAGAGCTTCTTCCATCTGCACCTGATTTCCGACGCCACCGGCGAGACTCTGCTGGCGGCGGGGCGCGCGGCTTCGGCGCAGTACAAGGATGCGCGCGCGATCGAGCACATCTACCCGCTGATCCGCACCGAAAAGCAGCTGATGAAGGTGTTCGACGACATCGAGGAAGAGCCGGGCATCGTGCTCTATACAGTGGTCGACCAGCACCTGGCCGGCATCATCGACAGCCGCTGCGCCTCGATGGGCCTGCCTTGTGTCTCGGTGCTCGAACCGGTGCTGTCGGTGTTCCAGTCCTATCTTGGTGCGCCGGCCGGCCGCCGGGTTGGTGCCCAGCACGTGCTCGACGCCGAATATTTCCGCCGCATCGATGCGCTCAACTTCACCATGGAGCATGATGACGGCCAGCTGCCTGCTGACATGGAACAGGCTGATGTCGTGCTGATCGGCATATCCAGGACGTCAAAGACCCCGACGAGCATCTATCTCGCCAATCGCGGCATCAAGACCGCCAACATCCCGATCGTCCTCGGCGTGCCGGTACCCGACAGCCTGGTCAAGGCGGAGAAGCCGTTGGTCGTCGGCCTGATCGCCACCGCCGAGCGCATCTCGCATGTGCGCCAGAACCGAATCCTCGGCACGACGATGGCTTTTGATGCCCAGGAATATATCGACCGCGCCTCGATCACCGAGGAACTGGCTTATGCGCGCAAGATCTGCACCAAGCACAACTGGCCGATGATCGATGTCAGCCGCCGCTCGATCGAGGAAACGGCGGCCGCGATCGTTGCCCTGCGCAACAAGAGCCGCTAGGACCAAAAGCACCCAACAACGCCGCCGCGCGGTTCGTTTTCAGGTAAAGCCAGTGACCGAAAAACTCATCCTTGCTTCCGGAAGCCCCTTCCGCAAAGCCATGCTCGAAAATGCCGGCGTTCCAGTCGACGCAATCCCGGCCGACCTCGACGAACGAGCGCTGGAAGCGCCGCTGGCCGAAAGCGGTGCAACGCCCGAGGAGGTCGCCCTCGTCCTGGCCGAAGCCAAAGCGGTTGCCGTCAGCGAGGAGCATCCCGGCCGGCTGGTGCTTGGCTGTGACCAGACGCTGTCGCTCGGCGACGAAGTGTTCCACAAACCTGACGACATGGAAGGCGCCCGCCGCCATCTACTCAAGCTGTCCGGCAAGACCCATCAGCTCAACAGCGCCGTGGTGCTGGTGCGCGACGGCGAAACCTTGTGGCGTCACGTGGCGATTGCCTCGCTGACCATGCGCGCGCTCGATCCGGCCTTCATTGGCCGCCATCTCGCCCGTGTCGGCAAGAAGGCGCTGTCGAGCGTCGGCGCCTACCAGATCGAAGGCGAAGGTATCCAGCTGTTCGACAAGGTCGAGGGCGATCACTTCACCATCGTCGGCCTGCCGCTGTTGCCGGTACTCAAGGAATTGCGCCAGCTCGGGGCCATCGATGGCTGAGTTGAAGGCGTTCGTCTGCGGCCATCCGATCGCGCATTCGCGCTCGCCGAAAATCCACGGTCATTGGCTGAAGCGTTACGACATTGACGGCAGCTACACCGCGATCGATGTTGCGCCCGGGGATTTCGGAGCCTTCATCGGCGGCCTTTCCGCGGCTGGGTTGCGTGGTGGCAACGTCACCATCCCGCACAAGGAAGCTGCTTTCGCTGCGGTCCAACGCCGCGATGAGGCCGCCGAGCAGATTGGTGCGGTCAACACCGTGTGGCTGGAGGACGGGGTGCTGTGGGGCGGCAATACAGATGCCTATGGATTTGCCGCCAATCTCGACCATCTTTCGCCGGGTTGGGCTTCGACTGGCGACGTCGCCGTGGTCCTAGGCGCCGGTGGCGCTTCGCGGGCGATCATCCACGCGCTCAAGCAGCGCGGTTTCACCGACATCCGCATCGTCAACCGCACTGTTGCACGTGCGGTGGAACTTGCCGACCAGTTCGGCGATGGCATCAGTGCGCATCCGCAGGCGGCAACCGCGGAGCTGCTTGGCGATGCGTCGCTGCTGGTCAACACCACAGCGCTTGGCATGCATGGCAATGAGGGCCTGCCCGCCGACCCATCCACCCTGCCCGACCACGCCATCGTCACCGACATCGTCTATGTGCCGCTCGAAACCCCGCTGCTTGCGGCTGCCAGGGCGCGCGGACTGAAGACAGTCGACGGGCTCGGCATGCTGCTGCACCAGGCGGTCCCGGGTTTCGAGCGCTGGTTCGGCCGCCGGCCGGAAGTGACAGCCGAGCTGCGCAAACTCATCGTCGCCGACCTGGACGCCAAGACATGATCGTTCTCGGCCTGACCGGGTCCATCGGCATGGGCAAGTCTACGACGGCGAAAATGTTCGCGGACGCAGGCGTTCCGGTTCACGATTCCGACGAGGCGGTGCATCGCCTCTATGCTGGTCTGGCGGCCCCTTTGATCGAAGCTGCCTTCCCGGGCACGGTGAAGGGCGGTGTCGTCGATCGCGCCGAGCTGTCCCGCCATGTACTGGGCGACGCGGTGGCGCTGAAGAAGCTCGAGAGCATCATCCATCCGCTGGTCCGCACTGATGCCAACGCGTTCCTCGAACGCAACCGCGCCGCCGGCGCGCCGATCGCCGTCCTCGACATCCCGCTTCTGTTCGAGACCAATGGCCGGGGCCGGGTCGACAAGGTGGTGGTGGTCACAGCACCTGCCGATGTGCAGCGTAAGCGCGTGCTGGCGCGCCCTGGCATGAGCGAGCAGAAATTCGAGGCGATCCATGCCAAGCAGGTTCCCGACGCCGAAAAGCGCAAGCTTGCCGACTACATCGTCGACACCGGCAACGGCCTGGAGCCGGCGCGGGCCGCGGTTCAGGCCATCATCGCCGAATTGACGGTGGGAAAGCCCTAGACAGGCGAATCGCCGCACTTGTTCGCCGGCTGCCCGGGAGGGCATGCTGTCGGCCAAGGAGAATCAGCTGTTGCGCGAGATCATTTTCGATACCGAAACCACCGGCCTCGACAACCGCGAGGACCGTGTGATCGAAATCGGCGCGATCGAGATGATCAATCGCTTCCCGACCGGCAACACCTTCCACAAATACATCAACCCGCAGGGGCGCCAGGTCCACCCCGACGCGCAGGACGTGCACGGCATCTCCAACGCCGATCTCGAAGGCAAACCGACCTTCCCCGAGATCATCGACGAATTTCTCGAGTTCATCGATGGCGCCAAGCTCGTCGCCCATAACGGCACCTTCGATCTCGGTTTCATCAATGCCGAATTCGCCCGGCTCGAGCAGCCGGCAATCCAAGCCGACCGTCTCATCGATACGCTGGCGCTGGCCCGCCGCAAGCACCCGATGGGCCCGAATTCGCTCGACGCATTGTGCCGGCGCTACGGCATCGACAACAGCCGCCGCACCAAGCACGGCGCTTTGCTCGACTCCGAACTGCTGGCCGAAGTCTACATCGAACTGATCGGCGGCAAGCAGTCGGCGCTGGTGCTGGAGAGTTTTTCGTCAGGCAATGGCGGCGGCAACACCAGGCAGATCGAGATTGTCGTCGCCACGCGCCCCGAGCCGTTGCCGCCGCGCCTGACCGAGGCCGAGCTCGCCGCCCACGACAAGCTCGTCGGCGGCCTTGGCGAAAAGGCCCTTTGGGCCAAGCTGCTGGCGCCCGCCGAACCGAGCTGAACCCCCACGACAAAAAAAGCCCGGCGCTGTGAACTGACCCCGTAAAGTTGGACGGTTCATTGAGCTGGTAGATTTAAGGGCTGGGTCCTGTATTGCACAGGGGCCAGCCCTTTCAGTTTCAGTTTGATGCGGCGGTGGTTGTAATAGTCGATGTAGCGCTCGATGGCCTTATCGAGGCTTTGGACAGTTTCGAACCTTTCCGGGTGGAAGAGCTCGGACTTGAGCGTGGCGAAGAAGCTCTCCATCGGTGCGTTGTCGAGGCAATTGCCTTTGCGTGACATGCTTTGTGCAAGGCCTCTGGTTTCCAGCCTGCGCTGGAATGCCGACATCTGGTACTGCCATCCCTGATCGGAATGCAGGGTCGGCCGTTCGTCCTCATTGAGCCGGGCGAAGGCTTTTGTCAGCATATTGTCCACCAGTTTGAAGCGCGAGCGGCGCGCCGTCTCGAAGGCGACGATCTCGCCATTGTAGAGGTCCATGATGGGAGACAGGTAGAGCTTGTCGCCGGCCACGCTGAACTCCGTCACGTCGGTCACCCATTTGCAGTTGGCGCGGTCGGCGCTGAACTTGCGCTGCAACAGATCGGGAGCGGTCCGCCCAACCTCGCCCCTGTAGGAACGATACTTCTTCGGCCTGACCAGTGACTTCAATCCCATCCCGGCCATCAGGCTCTGGACGGTCTTGTGATTGACGCGCTGACCCAACTGACGCAGTTGCGCGGTCACCCGGCGATAGCCGTAGCGGCCCTTGTGGCTGTCGAAGATGGCCTTGATCGCCTCCTTCAGCGCCACATGGCGGTCCGGGCGCGAGGCTGCCTTTTGCCTGTAATAGAACGTGCTGCGCGGCAGCTTCGCCAGATCGAGCAGGCCCTCAAGCGGATGCAACGGCCTTAACGCCTGGACGGCTTGTGCTTTTTGGGCGCGTGTCCCTGCGTTAAGGCCTCCAGTTTTTTTAGGTAGGCGTTCTCCATCCGCAGCTGCTTCAGCTCGGCCAGCAGTTCTTCCCGGCTTTTGGCTTCGTCACTGGGTGCAACAGGCACTGCGGGGGCCGGCGGCTTCGACATGGGGCGTCCTCCGGGACGTGGGCCGAGTGCCTCTATCCCACCCGCATGATAGCGCTTCTCCCAGCCCGCCAGGCAACTGGCATTGCGGATATTGAACAACGCCGCCGTCTGGCGATACGACAGACCTTCTCGCCACATCCGCTCGAGCACTGACAGCTTGAACGTCGCGTCGTAATGATCGTATTTGCCCGACAGTCCCGCCCAGCCATGCGCCTGGTAAAAAGCCACCCACTTGCGGACAGTCGCCGCGTCAACTCCACGCTTCGACGCCGCACTCGCGTAGCTTTCATCCCCGCACAAATAGCTATCGACAACCGAGCGCTTGAAACGCGCACTGTGTTTGGACATGCAAAACCCCCGAAGGTTGTGTCCAACTTTCGGGGGTCAGTTCACTGAGGCCGGGCTTTTGATTGATGACGCTTGAAGGCGTGGGGTCTTAGCTGACCTTGACCTTGGAAGCGGCCTGTTCCTCGGCGATCTTCTGCTGGAACATCTGGGCGAAATCGATCGGGTCGAGCATCAGCGGCGGGAAGCCGCCGTTGCGGGTCGCTTCGGCGATGATCTGACGAGCGAACGGGAACAGCAGGCGCGGGCACTCGATGAAGAGCAGCGGCAGCATGTGCTCCTGCGGAAAGCCGTCGATGCGGAACACGCCGCCATAGACCAACTCGACGTTGAACAGCACATCCTTGTCGAAGGCAGCCTTCGCACTCAACGTCAGGTTGACGTCGAACTGCTTGTCCGTCATCGGGTTGGCGTTGACGTTGACGTTGATGTTGATGCCGGGAGCCTTGTCGCGGCCGCGCAGCGAATTCGGAGCGCCGGGGCTTTCGAAGGAGAGGTCCTTCACATACTGCGCCAGCACGTTGAGCGTGGGCTGCTGTGCATTACCGTTGCCGTTGGCGCCTTCAGGCGCTTCATTCGTGGCCATTAGCCCATGTCCTCTTGGCTTGGCCGCGACGCGGCCCGGATTGGAATCCGCGGTTCGCTAGCACGCTCGGCATGCCAAGACAAGGTTTTGCCGGCGTCGGAAGCTCGCCGACTACTCGTCGCGGATCGAGCGCCACGGCGAATTCGGGTCCGGCTGGCGCGTGAAGTCGTCCTCGTCGAGGTCGATGGTCTTGCCTCTTGCCGGGCCGCCGCGGCGCGCAAAGCCGCCGAAATCGGTGCTGAAACGCACCCGCTTGCTGAGAAAGCGCCAGGCCAGCGCCCGCACCGGCGGCAGGAACAGCAGGATGCCGATGATGTCGCTGATGAAGCCGGGAATCAAAAGCAGGATGCCGGCCAGAACGATCATCGCGCCATTGGCCAGTTCCTTGGACGGATCGCGGCCGGCGTCCATCTCCTTGCGGATCCGGGTCATGACGCCGAAACCCTGGACGCGCAGCAGGATCGAGCCGACGATGCCGCTGAGCAGGATCAGGCCGATGGTCGCAAGCACGCCGATTTCGCTGCCGACCACCACAAAGCCGGCAATCTCGAGCAAAGGCAGGGCAAGGAGCAGGAGGGGCAGCATGAAGAGCGTCGATCCGTCCGGTTTGAGTTGACGTGACAGCCAGATGCGGTCACAGGCATAGTGCATACATCTTTAGATAGGGTGCTGCGCCTTTAATTTGAATGATCGGCGCATGCGTTCTATATGCAAGGGCTACGGGCGCGGCACAGATGCGGCGCCGGCGAATGGCACATAAGCTGGCTTCGGCCGCGAACAAGGGACGGATCGGCGGAAGATATGGAATTCTTCGATTTCGGCACGATTTTCTTTCTGATCGCAGCGGTGGTGATCTTTTTCCAGCTGCGCAACGTGCTTGGACGCCGTACGGGCAATGAACGTCCGCCCTTCGATCCCTACACCGCGGCCCGCAGCAAGCCGCAGGACGCCAATGGCAAGCCGGAGAACGTCGTGTCGCTGCCACAGCGCAAGCGCGCTCCGGGCGAGGCAGCCGACGAGGCCTATGTCGCCATCGACGCGTTTGCCAAGCCGGGCACCGAGCTGAACAAGGGCCTGCGTGCCATCAAGGACGCCGACGCCTCCTTCGAACCCAAGGGCTTCGTCGACGGCGCCAAGATGGCTTACGAGATGATCGTCATGGCCTATGCCGATGGCGACCGCAAAACGCTCAAGAATCTTCTGTCGCGTGAAGTCTTCGACGGCTTCGTCGCCGCCATCGCCGACCGCGAGGGCCGTTCGGAGAAGATCCAGTCCTCCTTCGTCGGCATCGACAAGGCCGACATCGTGTCGGCTGAAATGAAGGGTGGTGAGGCTCATGTCACGCTGCGCATCGTCTCGGAGCTGATTTCGGCGACCCGCGACAAGGCCGGCGAGGTCATCGACGGCGATCCGGAGACAGTGGCCGAGGTCAAGGACGTCTGGACCTTTGCCCGCGACACCCGCTCGCGTGACCCGAACTGGAAGCTCGTCGCGACCGAGGAAGAAGACTGATCGCGCGCGGCGGGCGAAACCCGTGTTGCTCTCGCCCGCATTCACCCAGGTCGGCTTTGGCGACCTGCCCGCCTGGTATGATGATGACCAGCTGGCCGCCTTCGAGGCTTTTCGCCGTTCTGCCTTCCACGTCCTGACGAAAGCCTACCGCAGCGGCGCCCTCGGCGTCGCCTCCGACGCTTTTGGCCCCGCTTACGCGGAGGCCCGCGAAAGACCGGCCGTCAATCGCGCTGACGCCCGCGCTTTCTTCGAGCGCCACTTCCAGCCTGCCCTCGTCGCACCCGAAGGTCGCGACCATGGCCTCGTCACCGGCTTTTACGAACCAGACGTCGAGGCGTCTCCTGTTCGCACCGACACGTTTGCCGTGCCGCTTTTGTCGCGCCCGGCTGACCTTGTCGATGTCGAGGACACCAATCGCCCCGTCGGCATGGACCCTTACCTTGCTTTCGCCAGGCAGACCCCGGACGGGCTGATCGAGTATTTCGACCGCCCAACGATCGAACAGGGTGCGCTCGCCGGCCAGGGCCTGGAGATCGCCTGGGTCGCCGATCCGGTCGATGCGTTCTTTATCCACGTCCAGGGTGCCGCCCGGCTGAACATGACCGATGGGTCGCTGCGTCGTGTGACCTATGCCGCGAAATCCGGCCAGCGGTTCACCGGTCCGGGCGGAATTCTCGCCAGGATCGGCGAAATACCGCTTGAGAAGGTGACGATGCAGTCGATCCGGGCCTGGTTCAAGGCCAATCCTGACCGCGTCGACGAGATCCTTTGGCAGAACCGGTCCTACATCTTCTTCCGGCACGCCGAAGTCGAGAACGCCGCACTTGGCCCGGTCGCCGCGGCGAAAGTCCCCTTGACGCCTGGCCGGTCAGTCGCCGTCGACCGTCTGCTGCACACCTTCGGCACGCCGTTTTACATCGCCGCTCCCGGCCTGACTGCCTTCGGTGGCAAGCCATTTGCCCGACTGATGATTGCCCAGGATACCGGCTCGGCCATCACCGGCCCGGCGCGCGGTGACCTGTTTGCCGGTTCCGGCTTCGACGCGGGCGAGATCGCCGGCGTGGTCCGCAACGACGCCGATTTCTTTGCGCTTCTGCCGAAATCCCTGCTCGCCGTGGGCCAGCGATGAGCACGCGTCGGGATCGTAAGCTCAGCGACGAGGAGCGTGTGCTGTGGAACGTCATCGCCCGCACCGCCTCGCCGCTCAAGGGCAAAAGAGCGGTTGAAATCCCCGAGGTTGCCAAGGTCGAGGCGCCGAAGGCCGAGCCCATGCCGGTAAAAATCGCCGCCGAGCAGTCTGCGCCGGCGCCAGCGAAGGCGCCGAAACGGCAGTATGTCGCCCATTCGCTCGACGTTCCGACACGCGACAAGCTTTCCAAGGGCCGCCTGCCGATCGAGGGCCGGGTCGACCTCCACGGCATGACCCAGGACGAGGCCTATTCGCTGCTCTATGCCTTCCTGAGCCGGGCGCATGCCGGCGGCCTGCGCTATGTTCTGGTCATCACCGGCAAGGGCAATTCGAAGGGCGGCGACGGCGTGCTGAAGCGCATGGTACCGGCCTGGCTCGACACCGCGCCGTTCCGAATGCTGATTTCGAGCCAGGACCATGCCGAGCGCCACCATGGCGGCTCCGGCGCGCTCTACATCAGGATCAGGCGGAGGCTCGGTGCATGACGCCGCTCGGCGAACGCATCCGCGAACTCCGGCGCGAACGCGGCGTCAGCCAGAAGGACATGGCCGCCAGCATCGGCGTCAGCGCCGCCTATCTCTCGGCGCTCGAGCACGGCCATCGTGGTGTGCCGACCTGGGCGATGATCCAGAAGATCATCGGCTACTTCAACGTCATCTGGGATGATGCCGAGGAATTGCAGAAGCTGGCAGAGGGCTCGCATCCACGGGTGGTAGTCGACACGGCGGGATTGTCACCGGCAGCAACCGAGCTTGCCAACCTGATGGCCGAAGCGATCGACGAACTGAATGATGTCGAACTGGCGGCACTGAATGCGCAGGTCCGCGAGGCGATCGCGCGCAAGAAACGCAGATAGTTTTTCCTAGAACAGCGCCTGCAGCTCGCTGAGGCGGTCGTTGACCAGCCAGCCGTAATAGTTTTCTTCGGGCAGCTTCGCCGGTTCGCCTGCGGCCTGGCGTCGCTCATTTTCGGCTTTCAGCGCGTAGGCGCGGGCCTCAGGACTGCCGACATTGTAGAGCGTCGCCGTCAGCCCCGGATTCTGCGAAATGTCGAAGCCGGCGATGTTCCTGTAGGCGTCGATCGACGTCTTCAGCGTCGCGGCGACGTAAGGCAGCGTCAAGTCGGGATCCATGATCGTCTTGTAGACGGCATTCGGATCTTTCTCGTCGAGCCTGGGCAGGCCGGATACAGTGTGGACCTCGTCGCTCATCTGCAGTGCGGTCAGCGGGTTGAGCTGGCCGATGCCGAAAGTCTGGCCGGCATAGAAGGGCTGGAAGAATGTGGCGCTGAAGCGGTCATTGGGGAAGCTGGTGCCGCCGACCGTCTTGCCGCGGAAATGCTGGTTCCAGACGCGCTCGCGGCATTCCCACAATTCGTAGCTGCCGGACTTGCCGGCGCAGTCGGCGAATTCCGGCCGTTTGATGAAGTCGGAGATGTCCTCGCCTTCATAGGCGAAGCGCAGCTTGCTGGAGAGATAGGAGACCGCCTTGACGTAATAGGTCTGCAGCCGGTCATAGGCGTCGACATTGTAGGTATGCTCGCCGACGATGGCGCCGACGATATGCATCGGGTCGATGCCGTAAGCCCGCGCCACGGTCTTGATCTTGCCGCGCAAATCGGCGTCGTTCTGCAGCAGCGCATAGACCTTGCGGTATTTGGCGTCGAAGGTGGTCTTGCCGGCCTTGGTGCGCTTGGACGAGGCACCCGGCACATCGGGCTGTTCGGCATGCACGTTGCCGGCCGCGACGACGGTCGCCGCTGATGCTTGCGGAACGGCGAAGGCCGCCGCCAGGAGAAATGCCGAGAAGAATACGCGCTTCATGTGCTGCTGTTTGCCCAAGCTTTGTCAGGGCAAACTAGGAAATGCCCTCGGCTTAGTCGAGAATATTGTCTCCGGTGTCAGGCGAAAGCTGGCCGGCTGGAACCATTCGGCCACATCTACCGCAGCTGCCGCAAGGAATGGCCGGCCCGTTTGGCGCGCCGGCCGAACCAGGCCTAGAGGATGAAGCGCGACAGGTCGGTGTTCCTCGAGAGGTCGCCGACATGCTTCTGCACATAGGCGCCGTCGATCTTCACTGTCGTGCCGTTACGATCCGGCGCGTCGTAGGAGATCTCGTCGAGCACGCGCTCCATCACCGTCTGCAGGCGCCGGGCGCCGATGTTCTCGACGCTGGCGTTGAGATCGACGGCGATGCCGGCGAGCGCATCGATGGCGTCGTCGGTGAACTCGAGGTTGACGCCTTCGGTCTGCATCAAGGCGATATACTGCTTGATCAGGCTGGCTTCCGTCTCCGTCAGGATGCGGCGGAAGTCGTCCTTCTCCAGCGCACGGAGCTCGACGCGGATCGGCAGGCGGCCTTGCAGTTCCGGCAGAAGGTCCGACGGCTTGGAGACGTGGAAGGCACCCGAAGCGATGAACAGGATGTGGTCGGTCTTCACCTGGCCGTACTTGGTCGCAACCGTCGTGCCTTCGACGAGCGGCAGCAGATCCCGCTGCACGCCTTCACGTGACGGACCGCCATGGACGTCACCGCGTGCGATCTTGTCGATTTCGTCGAGGAACACGATACCTTCGTTCTCGGTCACTTCGAGCGCCCGGCGAACCACCTCGTCCTGGTCGAGCAGCTTGTCGGACTCGTCGCCGATCAGAAGCGCGTAGGATTCCTTGACGGTGATCTTGCGCGACTTGGTGCGCTGGCCGCCCATCGCCTTCTGCAGCATGTCATTGATGTTGAGCACGCCGACATTGCCGCCGGGCATGCCGGGGATGTCGAAGCTCGGCATGCCGCCGGTGCCGGTGTCGGCGACCTGGACCTCGATCTCCTTGTCGTCGAGTTCGCCGTCGCGCAGCTTCTTGCGGAACGAGTCGCGGGTGGCGGGGCTCGCCGTCTTGCCGACGAGGGCCTCGAGCACGCGTTCCTCGGCGTTGACGTGGGCGCGCGCCTTGACGTCCTCACGCATCTTTTCGCGCACCAGGCCGATGGCGATTTCGACCAGGTCGCGGATGATCTGCTCGACGTCGCGGCCGACATAGCCGACCTCGGTGAACTTGGTCGCCTCGACCTTGACGAAGGGCGCACCTGCCAGCTTGGCCAGACGGCGCGAGATCTCGGTCTTACCGACGCCGGTAGGTCCGATCATCAGGATGTTCTTGGGCATGACCTCTTCGCGCATCTGGCCTTCCAGTTGCTGGCGGCGCCAGCGGTTGCGCAGGGCAATCGCCACGGCGCGCTTGGCGTCCTTCTGGCCGATGATGAAGCGGTCGAGTTCGGAAACGATCTCACGGGGGGAGAATGTGGACATGTCGATACTCTCGAATACTCAGTTGGGGCTTATGTATGGGCTGGAAGGCGGTGCGCAAGGGCGCCGGGCAGCAGTGACAGAATGGCCCGCCGCAACGCATGCCAGCCGGCGCTGAGCAGCAGCACCAGCGCGCCGAGCACCAGCATCGTCAACGGCACGACGCTGTCCGACAGCCCTGCCTTCACGACCAGCGCGCCGAAGGCAAAGCCGGCATAAGACAGGCCGGAAACAAGAATGGCGCGCCTGTCGACGACGAGCGCGACCAACGCCAGTCCGACGAAGATCGCAAGGATGCTCCAGGCCGAGACGACGTCGGAACCGCCGTCGCCAACGAGCCCGCTGATCAGCGGGTGTACGATCAGCAGTGCGGCCAGCATGTGCAGCCAGAACGCGATATCGGTACGACGTGTCTGGCGCTGCGGGTCGCTCAGGTCGAAGCGCATGGCAAGCGTGAACACAGCGAGCCCGCAAGCCAGCAGCAACGGCTTGGCCGCTTGTTCGGCGAAATCGGGAACGATCATGAAAAGGACCCCGACGGCCGAGGCGACAAGGGAGGCTACGCCGGCTGCGATCGTCACCGGCACCCGGAAACGCCGGTAGTGCAATGCGGTTGCTACAGCGGTCACAAGCCCGGCGATGACGATCGGCAGGCCGCCATGGTTGCCGAGCCCCAGTCCGAAGCCGAGGCTCGGGTTGAAGGCTTCGGCGACTGTGAAAAACACCGCCCCTGCATAGACAAGAAGCAACACGATGCTGGGCAGCGCCATGCGCTGCCGGCGGGTGAAGTATTCGGCCAGAAGCCAGCTCGCCACGGCGATGACGGCGAACATGCCGGCATTGCCAACTGCGTTGCCGGAGAAGTAGCCGAGGGCGCCGAGGAAAAGTCCGAGGCCAATGGTCACGAAGATGTCGGAGAAGCCGCTGATGAAGCGGAACTTCTCGTCATCATGCGGTTCCGCCTCCCTCACCTGTGCCCTAGCCTGTTCCAGCTCGCGCAGGCCTTGCGCCTGTTCGGCCGTCACCAATCCGCTGTCGACCGCTGTTCGCAGTACACCTGGCGATATGGCGAGCATTTCCTGCGCACTGCTCATGCGTCGAAATCCTCTTGGTCGGCATCGCGCGCCATCATCAGCGCCGGCCCATATTCAGAGGTCCGCGTGTCGAACGCCACAAAGCCGGCCTTCTCATAGGCCCGGATCGCCCGCTTGTTGTCGGGGTGCGGGTCGATGATCACGCGTGGCACGCCTTCCTCGAACAGTTCCTCGACGAACTGGGCGAGGATCGCCGAACCATGGCCCTTGCCGACCAGTCCCGGCACGCCGATCGTCAGGTCGACGCCGAGCGTGCCAAAGGGCTGGTCCTGGTAAGGATGGTCGTCCTCCATGTGCGGATCGTAGCTCTGGAGGTAGCCGATCGGCTTGCCGTCCAGCTCAATGATCAGCGGTTCGACCGAGATGCTGTCGATGTGCTCCTTGATCAGAGCGATCTCGGTCTCGGGATCGTCCCACCACTCGGCGACATGCGGCTCGGCGAGCCACTCGGCGAGGATATCAAGGTCATCCAGCTCGACGGATCGGAATGTGTAGGACGTCATACAAACCCCTTACTTCAATGCATTCGTCTGATGGAGAAGCATCCAGGCAATAAAACTTGCTTGCACTGCCTGCAGGACTACAAGCGCGACAAGCCCGTATTTCAAACGCCGCTCGCGCCTGCGACGCTTCCTGCCGTCGGCAAAATCCATGTCGTCCTGAAGGAATTTTGCGGTGTCCGGCCCCATCCACGAGGCGATGTTGGCTTCGGCCGTGGCCAGGCGTGCCCGCCAATCACGCACCAGCGCGACATGCTCGACGGGCGTCAGCCGCTCTGTCCAGAGCTCGTCGAGTGGGGCGAGCACCGGGTCGCGCGGCGAAACGGGAGCGGGTACCCAGGGCTTCGAGGGCGTGTAGTGCACGATCCTGATCGCCTGGTCCTGGGCCTGCGCGCGCACGAGCGCATGGGCTCGCAGGAAGTTGAGCCCCTGCGGCAGTTGCCGCCAGTTGGAAAAGAAGGCGTTGAGGATGCCCTGGTCGCCGTCCCCCACCGAAAGCTCCGGCAGCCGTTGAAAGAGCCCGCGACTGATTTCGGCGGATGGCGTGAAGGCGAAGACACCCGCGTTGAAGGCGGGTGTCTTGTAGTTGATGAAGAGATCGGGCACCGCTGCGAAGCCCTCACCGTCGAAGAGATCGTCGATGGGCTGAAGCACGAGGCAGTCTGCGTCGATGAAGGCGACGCGCGCAGGCCGGGTCAGCGAAAAGACCCATAGCTTGCTGAGCGTCACCGCGAGATGCTGCGCATCTGCAGGGAAGGCGTGGCCGAGGCGCACCAATGGGGGCACCTCAAGGAATGCCACGTCGTCGGCCTCGACATCGGGTACGAGATCACCCTGCGTAAGGACAAGAATGGGGACGTCGCTGACCGTCCGCAGCGAGCGAACAAGCGCGGACAGGCCCATTGCGAAGTCCGGCGTAGCCAGCGTCACGAACAGCCTGTCGTAGCCGCAGCTGGCGAGCCACCCGGCGACGACCGCATCGATCGCTTGCCCAACCCGCTCGCATGCCGAGAAGTTACGGTCGTCGACCGGCGCAAGATCGAACCGGTCAGGTAGTCGCAGTGCCCTGCGCTGCGGAGGCAGGGTCGCGCCCGCGGAGCAGGTTGCGGCGCCCGTGCTCATGCCGCGTCGAGCGTCTCAACCACGAAACTGTGGTTGGTGTAGACGCAGATGTCGGCGGCGATCTGCATCGCCTTGCGGGCGATCTCCTCGGCGTCCTTGTCGGTGTCCATCAGCGCACGCGCCGCGGCGAGCGCGTAATTGCCGCCCGAGCCGATGGCCATCACGCCGAATTCCGGTTCCAGCACGTCGCCGGTACCGGTCAGCGCCAGCGACACGTTCTTGTCGGCCACCAGCATCATCGCTTCGAGGCGGCGCAGATAGCGGTCGGTGCGCCAGTCCTTGGCCAGTTCCACGCAGGCGCGGGTCAGCTGGTCAGGATATTGCTCGAGCTTGGCTTCAAGCCTTTCGAGAAGCGTAAAGGCATCGGCGGTGGCGCCGGCAAATCCAGCGATCACATTGCCCTTGCCGAGACGGCGGACCTTGCGGGCGTTGCCCTTCATGATGGTCTGGCCGAGGCTGACCTGACCGTCGCCGGCGATGACAACCTTGTTGCCCTTGCGCACGGTCACGATCGTCGTGGCGTGCATGCTCTGTTCATTGGACATATGTTGCTCCGATGGCGCGCGGCCCCTGTTTGGCGGCTTGCGCGTTACGAGTGGAAGTTGGCGTCTTATGTATGACGCGGCGCAAGGATTGCAAATCGTCACGCCGCATCACGAAATGCCCTTTCGCGGCGATTGGCAACCGGCCGAACATGCTGTTATTAGCATCTCGTTTTTGAGGACAAGGATCCGCCAATGGCCCCCCGTTCCGCCGAAGTCAGCCGCAAGACCAAGGAAACCGAGATTTCGGTTTCGGTCCATGTCGACGGCACCGGCCGTTCGGAGATGGCAACCGGCGTCGGCTTCTTCGACCATATGCTCGACCAGCTCTCCAGGCATTCGCTTATCGACATGAAGGTCTCAGCCAAGGGCGACCTGCATATCGACGATCACCACACCGTCGAGGATTGTGGCATCGCCATCGGTCAGGCGCTGTCCAAGGCGCTCGGTGACCGCCGCGGCATCATGCGCTATGCCTCGATCGACCTTGCCATGGACGAGACGCTGACGCGCGCCGCCATCGACGTGTCGGGCCGCCCGTTCCTGGTCTGGAACGTCAATTTCTCGGCGCCCAAGATCGGAACCTTCGACACCGAGCTGGTGCGCGAATTCTTCCAGGCGCTGGCTCAGAACGCCGGCATCACACTGCACGTCACCAACCATTACGGCGCCAACAACCATCACATCGCCGAAACCTGCTTCAAGGCCGTGGCGCGCGCGCTGCGCATGGCCCTTGAAAGCGATCCGCGCCAGCCTGACGCAGTACCCTCGACCAAGGGCAGCCTGAAGGGATAGCCATGGCCATCCATGTCGTCATGGAGCCGCCTGCCTCGGCAGGAAAAACCGCTTCGGAAGGCGCCGTCTTCGTCCGTGACGGCTTCTATTTCTTCGGATTCATCGCCCCGCTGTTGTGGATGCTGTGGCATCGGCTCTGGGTGCTGGCGGCGCTGACCTTCGCGGTCACGCTTGCACTGGGTGCCGTCGGCGAATGGACCGAGCTGATCGCAGCCGTGCCGCTGCTGTCGCTGCTCATCTCGCTCTATGTCGGCCTCGAAGGCGGTGCGCTCAGGGTCGCCGCCCTTCGCCGCGCCGGTTGGCATCAGTGGGGCGTGATCGAGGCCGACACCATCGAGGACGCCGAGATACGCTACCTCTATGCGGCCGACGACGACGCTGATGAAACCCAGCCGACGCCCGTTACCATCGCCCCCGCCGCGTCGCCGCGCCCACAGCCATCGGGTGCGGCGCTCGGCCTCCTGCACTATCCCGGAAGACACTGACATGCGCGTCGCCATCATCGACTACGGTTCGGGCAATCTCCGCTCGGCAACCAAGGCCTTCGAACGCGCCGCCCGCGAGGCCGGCATTACGGCTGAGATCGAACTGACCGCCGATGCCGATCGCATGCGTTCGGCCGACCGCATCGTGCTTCCCGGTGTCGGCGCCTATGCCGATTGTGCCCGGGGCCTGCGCGCCGTCGACGGCATGTGGGAAGCGGTCGAGGAGGTCGCCATCCGCAAGGCGCATCCCTTCCTCGGCATCTGCGTCGGCATGCAGCTGATGTCGGAGCGCGGGCTCGAAAAGACCGTCACCGAGGGCTTCGGCTGGATATCAGGCGACGTGAAGGAGATCACGCCGACTGATCCGACGCTGAAGATTCCGCAGATCGGCTGGAACACGATTCACGTGAAACACGACCACCCGGTGTTCAAGGACATCGCCACCGGGCCGCAAGGGCTGCACGCCTATTTCGTGCACTCCTACCATCTCGACGCCAGCAAGGAGAAAGAAGTGCTGGCCACCGCCGATTATGGCGGCCGGGTTACCGCGGCGGTTGCGCGCGACAATCTTGTCGGCACCCAGTTTCATCCCGAAAAGAGCCAGGCGCTTGGCCTCGGCCTGATTGCCAATTTCTTGAGGTGGAAGCCATGACGACCAAGAAGGCCTACTGGATGGCGATGATCGAGATCACCGACCCCGAGGCCTATCCGGCCTACATCGCCGCAAACCTTGCGGCGATCGCCCCCTATGGCGCCAAGCTTCTGGTGCGCGGCGGCCAGTACGACCAGCCCGAAGGCCCGACCGGCAACCGCCATGTCCTGGTCGAGTTCGAATCCTACGAGCGGGCGATCGCCTGCTACCACTCACCCGCATACCAGGAGGTGGTGAAGCTTCGCCACGCCGCCTCCGTCGGCAAGTTCGTCATCGTCGAAGGCGTCTGAGCATGATCCTTTTCCCCGCCATCGACCTCAAGGATGGCCAGTGCGTGCGCCTCAAGCTCGGCGACATGGACCAGGCCACCGTCTACAACGACGATCCCGGCGCCCAGGCAAAAGCCTTCGAGGACCAGGGTTTCGAGTGGCTGCACGTCGTCGACCTCAACGGCGCCTTCGCCGGTGAGAGCGTCAACGGTTCGGCCGTCGAGGCGATCCTCAAGGCCACGAAGAACCCGGTGCAGCTCGGTGGCGGCATCCGTTCGCTCGCCCATATCGAGAGCTGGTTGGACAAGGGCCTCGCCCGTGTCATCCTCGGCACCGTTGCCGTGCGCGACCCCGAGCTGGTCAAGGAAGCCTGCAAAAAGTTCCCCGGCAAGGTTGCCGTCGGCATCGACGCCAAGGGCGGCAAGGTTGCCGTCGAGGGCTGGGCCGAAGCTTCAAGCCTCGGTGTCGTCGAGCTGGCGAAGAAGTTCGAGGGCGCCGGCGTCGCCGCCCTCATCTACACCGACATCGACCGTGACGGCGTTTTGGCCGGCATCAACTGGGATTCGACCATCGACCTCGCCGAGGCGGTCTCGATCCCGGTCATCGCCTCGGGCGGTCTCGCCTCGCTGGCCGATATCGTCCGCATGACCATGCCCGACGCGAAAAAGCTCGAAGGTGCCATCTCCGGCCGCGCGCTGTATGACGGCCGCATCGACCCGGCCCAGGCGCTGGCCATTCTGCGCGGCACGCTCAAGCCCGAGCCGGGCCTTTTCGAGGAACGGAAATGACCCTTAAAGCTCGCGTTATTCCGTGTCTGGACGTGAAAGACGGCCGCGTCGTCAAGGGCGTCAACTTCGTCGACCTGATCGATGCCGGTGATCCGGTCGAGGCTGCCAAGGCCTATGACGCCGCCGGCGCCGACGAACTCTGTTTCCTCGATATTACCGCCTCATCCGACAACCGCGAGACCATCTTCGATGTCATCGCCCGCACTGCCGAGCAGTGCTTCATGCCGCTGACCGTCGGCGGCGGCGTGCGCCAGGTTGCCGACATCCGCAAGCTGCTGCTCGCCGGCGCCGACAAGGTGTCGATCAACACGGCGGCTGTGAAGAACCCGTCCTTTGTCGCCGAGGCCGCCGACAAGTTCGGCAACCAGTGCATTGTCGTCGCCATCGACGCCAAGAAGGTGTCCGAGGCTGACGAAGCCGACCGTTGGGAGATCTTCACCCATGGCGGCCGCGAGCGTACCGGCATCGACGCCGTCGAGTTTGCCCGTAAGGTCGTGGATCTTGGCGCCGGTGAGATCCTGCTCACCTCGATGGACCGCGACGGCACCAAGATCGGTTATGACATTGCGCTGACCCGCGCGGTGGCGGATGCGGTGCGTGCGCCGGTCATCGCCTCGGGCGGCGTCGGCAACCTTGACCACATGGTCGCGGGCATCCGCGATGGCCACGCCACGGCGGTGCTGGCCGCTTCGATCTTCCATTTCGGCACCTACACCATTGCCGAGGCCAAGGCGCACATGGCAAAAGCGGGCTTGCCGATGCGGCTGGACCCCCTTGGCTGACTGGCATGATCCCGAAAAGTGGGGACTGGTTTTCGGAAAAGATCATGCGACAACAAAATGATAGAACATGTTCCGTTTCGGCTCTTCGGAATGGAACATGTTCTGGACTGCCGAGGCCACAATGACCGGATTTTCCCTTTCCGACCTGGAAGAGATCGTCGCCGAGCGAGCCCGCTCGGGCGATGCCAGTTCCTGGACCGCCAAGCTCTACCAGTCGGGCATGGAGCGAGCGGCCAAGAAGCTGGGCGAGGAGGCGGTTGAAACAGTCATCGCCGCGGTCAAGGGCGACGCCGCCGGGCTCGTTTCGGAAAGTGCCGATCTCCTTTATCATTGGCTCGTCGTGCTGGCCGTCGCCGGCATTCCGATGGCTGAGGTGATGGCCGAACTGGAGCGGCGCACCTCGCAGTCCGGAATTGCCGAAAAGGCCTCGCGCAAGAACGAAGGCTGACCTTGGTCGGCCGCCGCAGGGAACAGTCGATGGATCAACTCGCACCGACGGACAAATACTCCCCCTACTGGTTCTTCTCCGCCGAGCATTGGGCGGGTTTCGGCGTCGACATGTCGATGACACTGACCGCCGACGAGGTCAGGCGGCTGAGCTCCATGTACGAGCCGATCGACCTCGACGAGGTCAGGCGCATCTATCTGTCACTGTCGCGCCTGCTCTCGGCCCATGTCGAGACCAGCCAGCAGCTCTTCCGCCAACGCCAGCGCTTCTTCAACTCGGAGAAGAAGGGCACCAAGACGCCCTTCATCATCGGCATGGCCGGCTCGGTCGCCGTCGGCAAGTCGACGACGGCACGTATCCTGAAAGAGCTGCTCACCCGTTGGCCGTCGAGTCCGAAGGTCGACCTGGTGACGACGGACGGCTTCCTTCATCCCAACGAGGTGCTGCGCCGCGACAATCTGATGGAGCGCAAGGGTTTTCCCGACAGTTACGATGTCGGCGCTCTGTTGCGTTTCCTCTCGGCCATCAAGTCGGGGCAGCCCAATGTCCGCGCGCCGGTCTATTCGCACCTGACCTATGACGTCATGCCCGGTGAGTTCGTCACCGTCGATCGGCCCGACATCCTGATCTTCGAGGGCATCAACGTGCTGCAGCCGCGCGAACTGCCCAAGGATGGCAAGTTCGTGCCCTTCGTCTCCGATTTCTTCGATTTCTCTATCTATATCGACGCCGACGAACAGATCATCCACGAGTGGTACATCGAACGCTTCATGCGCCTGCGCGAGACCGCTTTCCGCAATCCGCAGTCCTTCTTCCATCGTTATTCGCAGCTGTCGGAAGATGCCGCACGTGCCATCGCCGAAGGGCTCTGGGCCAACATCAACCTGAAGAACCTGCGCGAAAACATCCTGCCGACGCGTCCGCGCGCCGACCTGATCCTCAAGAAGGGTGCCGGCCATCTGGTTGAGGAAGTGGCGATCCGCAAGCTCTGAGAGTTCGGCCGCTTACGCCGCAGCCGGCTTGGTCACGCGTCTTAGCGTCAGGTTGATACGGCCACCCTGCTTCAGCAGGGCCGAGGTCATCGGATAGATGCGGTCGACGCCGTGGAAGGCCAACCGCCCCTCCCCGCCCAGCACCACCACGTCACCGCTCTCGAGCCGGAACGACACCGTCCGGTCGTCGCGCCTGACACCGCCGACGCGGAACAGGCAAGCGTCACCCAAAGATACAGAGACGACAGGCGCTTCGAATTCGCGCTCGTCACGATCCTGGTGCAGCCCCATCTTGGCCGCGTCGGTGTAGAAATTGACGAGGCAGGCTTCCGGCGGATGCGGGTAGCCCGAAACCTCGCGCCACAGCGCAAGCAAGGCCTCGGGGATCGGCGGCCATGCTTCGCCCGTCACCGGGTGTTCCGGCTGGTAGCGATAGCCGCGCTCCTTGTCGGTGACCCAGCCGAGCCAACCACAATTGGTCATGCGCACGCTCATTTCCTTGCCGGTCCTGGGCATGGCGGGCGTGTAGAGCGGTGCGGCCTTCACCACCTCACGGATGCTGTCGACCAGTCCTTCCTGCACCTCGCGGGTGAGAAAGCCTGGCATGTGGCGGACGCCTTTGGGCAATACGAGCACGTCAAAGCTGCCTTGTTCGATCTGGCCGTCCAGAATGCCAGCTGAAACGCAAAACGGCGACCCGAAAGCCGCCGTTCGCATGAAACGAGTGTCTTCGGCTCAGGCCGTCGCGATATCGGGGATACGCAGTACCTGGCCGGGATAGATCTTGTCGGGGTGCGTCAGCATCGGCTTGTTGGCCTCGAAGATGACGGTGTATTTCGACGCCTTGCCCTTGCCGTACTGGGCTTCGGCGATCTTCGACAGGTTGTCGCCCTTCTTGACGGTGTAGAACACCGGCGCCTTGGCAGGCGTGGATGCCTTGACCAGCTCAGTCATGTCGACAGTGCCGTCGAGCTTGAGGCCGGAGTCGGGCGCAACGACCTTGAGCTCGTCTGCCTGCACCTTGGAAACGCCAAGCGTGTTGCCGACGGCGATGACCGCTTTTTCGAAGATCGACTGGTCCTTGACCACGCCGGTCAGCACGGCGGTGTCGCCCTTGACCACGACCTGCACGTTGTCGGTGCCGAGCTTGTGCGAATCGAGCTCTTTCTTCAGCGTATCGGCGCTCGGCGCCTCGTCATCCCCGAAACCAAGCTTCTTGCCGACATTCTTGACGAAATCGAACATGCCCATTCGTGGTCTCCCTTGCTGTGGCAGTCGCCGAAACTTGGCATCTGCGGGAGCAAATTGGAAGCGGCAACCGAAGGCTGTGTCCCAGGGCAATCCCGAGGAGGTGCGAAACGCCCTGCCGTCGGCCGTCGGGCTAAAGAGGCCTAGTCGCCGTCGACCCGTCCGCGCAACTTCTTGACTGTCGAGCGGCCGGACTTGGTCTTCAGCCTGCGCTCGACCGAACCCTTTGTCGGCTTGGTCTTCTTGCGCGGCGGCGGTGGCGGCTCGGCCGCCTTGGCGACAAGCGCCGTCAGCCTGGCGCGCGCATCGGCGCGGTTCTGTTCCTGCGTCCGATAGCGCCCGGCTTCGATTACGATGACGCCGTCCTTGGTCGCCTTCTGCCCGGCGAGCTTGATGGTCCGTTCGCGCACGCGCTCGGGCAGCCCCGGTGCGTTGGCGGCGTCGAAGCGCAGCTGCACGGCTGTCGCCACCTTATTGACGTTCTGGCCACCCGGCCCCGAGGAGCGGATGAAGTTCTCCTCGAGGTCGTCGGGATGGATGACCACGTCATTGGCTATGAAAATCTTGGCGTCGGCGCTCATGCGTGAAGTCATGCCGTGCCGGCGCGCAAAAGAAAAGGCCCGCCGCTAAGCCGCGCCTTTCGATGATTGCTGCGGCGTTGGCCTGATTACTCGGCAGCTTCGCGCACCTGCGGGGCAGCGCCGAGCACCGAGGCATCGACATGGCTTTCGAACTTGCCGAAATTGTCGACGAACATCGACACCAGCTTCTTGGCTTGGCGGTCATAGGCAGCACCGTCGGCCCATGTCGAACGCGGGTCGAGGATCTTGCTGTCGACGCCCGGCACCGAGACGGGCACGGCGAAGCCGAAATTCGCATCCGTGCGGAACTCGACCGCGTTCAGCGAGCCGTCGAGCGCTGCCGACAGCAGGGCGCGCGTTGCCTTGATCGGCATGCGCGAGCCGGTGCCATAAGCGCCGCCGGTCCAGCCGGTGTTGACCAGCCAGCAGTCGACATTGTGCTCGGCGATCAACTGGCGTAGCAGGTTGCCGTATTCCGAGGGGTGGCGCGGCATGAAGGGAGCACCGAAGCAGGTCGAGAAGGTCGCTTCCGGCTCGGTCACGCCACGCTCGGTTCCGGCAACCTTGGCCGTGTAGCCCGACAGGAAGTGGTACATCGCCTGCGCCGGCGTCAGCTTGGCGATGGGCGGCATCACGCCAAAGGCATCGGCCGTCAGCATGATGATGTTCTTCGGGTGGCTGGCCTGGCCGGTGGCGCTGGCGTTCGGGATGAAGTCGAGCGGATAGGCGCAGCGGGTGTTTTCGGTGCGCGAGCCGTCGTCGAAATCGGGAACGCGGCTGTCGTCCAGCACCACGTTCTCGAGCACGGTGCCGAAACGCTGGGTGGTGGCGAAGATTTCCGGTTCTGCTTCGGCCGACAGCCGGATCGTCTTGGCGTAGCAGCCGCCCTCGAAGTTGAAGATGCCGTCAGGGCCCCAGCCGTGCTCGTCGTCGCCGATCAGCGTGCGTTTGGGATCGGCCGACAGCGTCGTCTTGCCGGTGCCCGACAGGCCGAAGAACACGGCGGCGTCGCCGTCGGGACCTTCGTTGGCCGAGCAATGCATCGGCATCACGCCCTTGGTCGGCAGAAGGTAATTGAGCGCGGTGAACACCGACTTCTTCATCTCGCCGGCATAGGCGGTGCCGCCGATCAGCACGATCATGCGGGTCAGGTCGACGGCGATCACGGTCTCGGTGCGGGTGCCGTGGCGGGCCGGGTCGGCGCGGAACGACGGCAGGTCAATGATCGTCATCTCGGGCACGAAGCTGGCAAGCTCGGCCGCCGTCGGACGGATCAAAAGGTTGCGGATGAACATCGAGTGCCAGGCGAATTCGGTGACGACGCGCGTCGGCAGGCACAGCGAGCGGTCGGCGCCGCCGATCAGGTCCTGGACATAGAGATCCTTGTCGGCCGCCTGGGCCAGGAATTCGGCGTGCAGCGCGTCGAACTGGGCGCGACTGATCGGCTTGTTGTTGTCCCACCAGACATGGTCTTCGGTGTTTTCGTCGCGCACGACGAACTTGTCCTTGGGCGAACGGCCGGTGTGCTGGCCGGTCTCTGCGACGAGTGCGCCATGCGCGGTCAGCTTAGCCTCGCCGCGCCGGATCGCTTCTTCGGTGAGAAATGCAGCGCCAAAGTTGTAACGGACGGTGCCCGACGTTTTGAGCCCTGCCGTTTCGATCCCGCAGGCGGGATTTCGCTTACCGGTTTCGGTCATTTAGTGAAGCCTCGTAGCCATGACGCTGTGTCCGGTCTGCGGGCCGGACGCCGCTGTCCCAACGGGACTGAGGCAGGCTGAAACAGAAAAGATCAGCGATATCAAATCATTAATCGATTTAAAAATTTTGAAATTTGTCTAAATCGTTTAAAAGGTGTGCAAGCAGTCGCCGGCCCACACAAGATCGGCAGTTTTTTGTTCGAGCTTTGGCGCCGCCGCCCCATATAAGGCAAGCACAAGGCATGGCGGTTGCGCTCCCCTCGAACGGAGGCTATGCCACATTTTGTACCTAATTTGTCCTGCACAAGCCCTGCTGTAAGCAGGAAGGGACACCCGCTCATGAGGGAGCCGCTGGAAATGGCAACGATCGCGCTTGTCGACGACGACCGCAACATTTTGACATCGGTTTCGATCGCACTTGAGTCCGAGGGCTATCGCGTCGAGACCTATACGGATGGTGCGTCGGCGCTCGAAGGGCTGGCCGCGCGTCCGCCGAACCTTGCCATCCTCGACATCAAGATGCCGCGCATGGATGGTATGGAACTGTTGCGCCGGCTGCGCCAGAAGACCGATCTGCCGGTGATCTTCCTGACCTCCAAGGATGACGAGATCGATGAGCTCTTCGGTCTGAAGATGGGCGCCGACGATTTCATCCGCAAGCCGTTCTCGCAGCGCCTGCTGGTCGAGCGTGTCCGCGCCGTATTGCGCCGGGCAAGCGCCCGCGAGGCCGCGACCAAGGCGCCGACGCAGCAGGCTCGCTCGCTCGAGCGTGGCCAGCTGGTGATGGACCAGGAGCGCCACACCTGCACCTGGAAGGGCGAGCCGGTCGTACTCACCGTCACCGAATTCCTGATCCTGCACTCGCTGGCGCAGCGCCCGGGCGTGGTCAAGAGCCGCGACGCCCTGATGGATTCGGCCTATGATGAGCAGGTCTATGTCGACGACCGCACCATCGACAGCCACATCAAGCGCTTGCGCAAGAAGTTCAAGGCTGTCGACGACGACTTCGAGATGATCGAAACCCTCTACGGTGTCGGCTACAGATTCCGCGAAGCGTGATATCGGCGAGGGCTGAGATCACATGGCGATGGACGCAGAGATCAGGAAGCCGGCGGCCGCCTCCAAGCGGCCGCGCGGGCGTTTGCTGTTTCTCGACCGGACCCGGATTCGCCTGAGCCGCCTGCTTGGCCATTATTTCTTCTCGAGCCTGACCCGCCGCATCCTGTTCCTCAACCTCGCCGGTCTGGCGGTGCTGGTGGCGGGCATCTTCTATCTCAACGCGTTCCGCGGTGCGCTGATCGAGGCACGCGTCGAAAGCCTGATGACGCAGGGCGGTATCATTGCCGGCGCCATCGCCTCGTCGGCAACGGTCGAAACCGATGCCATCAGGATCGATCCGGAAAAGCTGCTCGAGCTGCAGGCCGGCGAAAGCCTTGGCCCCGGCACCGACCAGCTCGACAGCCTCGATTTCCCGATCAATCCGGAGCGTGTCGCGCCGCTGCTGCGGCGGGTCATCTCGCCGACCCGCACCCGCGCCCGCATCTACGACCGCGACGCCAACCTTTTGCTCGACTCGCGCCACCAGATCCTGCGCTACGACCTGCCGCCGGTGGAGGAAGAAGAGCCGACGCTGATCGAGCGGGCGCAGAAATTCATCTTCGACTTCTTCGTCGACAGCTCCCTGCCGGTCTACAAGGAGCAGCCGGGCGGCAATGGCGCTGCCTTCCCGGAAGTCGTCCAGGCTCTGACCGGCGGTCCCGCGACCATCGTGCGCGTCAGCGAGCAGGGCGAGCAGATCGTCTCCGTCGCCGTTCCGATCCAGCGTTTCCGCGCCGTGCTCGGCGTGTTGATGCTGTCGACCGAAGGCGGCGACATCGACAAGATCGTGGCGGCCGAGCAAAAGGCCATTCTGCGCGTCTTCGGTGTCGCGGCACTGGTCACCGCCATCCTTTCGATGGTTCTGGCCTCGACGATCGCCACGCCCCTGCGCCGTCTCTCGGCTGCAGCCAATCGCGTCCGGCGCGGTAGTAAGAACCGTGACGAGATTCCCGATTTCTCGGATCGCCAGGACGAGATCGGCAACCTGTCGGTCGCCGTGCGCGACATGACCAACGCGCTCTACAACCGTATCGAAGCGATCGAGAGCTTTGCTGCCGACGTCAGCCACGAGCTCAAGAACCCGCTGACCTCGCTGCGCAGCGCCGTCGAGACCTTGCCGCTGGCCAAGAATGAAAGTTCGCGGGCGCGCCTGATGGAGGTCATCCAGCACGACGTGCGCCGGCTCGACCGGCTGATCACCGACATTTCCGACGCTTCGCGCCTCGATGCCGAACTGGCCCGCGAGGACGCCAGCAGGGTCGATCTCAAGAAGTTCATCGGCGACCTGGTCTCGGTGTCGCGTGAGAGCGGCCGCCACAAGAAGCCGGTCGAGATCGAATTCACCCCTGCCAAGTTGCCGGCCGGCGTGAAGAACTACAATGTCGCCGGCCACGATCTGCGCATCGGCCAGGTCATCACCAACCTGATCGAGAATGCCCGCTCCTTCGTGCCCGACGAGCATGGCCACATCGCCATTTCGCTTGCACGCGTCGGCAAGTTCAACGTCATCACCGTCGAGGACAACGGTCCCGGCATCCGCGCCGAAAACATCGACCGCATCTTCGAGCGCTTCTACACCGACCGGCCCGCCAGCGAAGCCTTCGGCCAGAACTCCGGCCTCGGCCTCTCGATCAGCCGCCAGATCGTCGAAGCCCATGGCGGCACGCTGACGGCCGAGAACATCACCGGCACCAAGCCGGGCGAACTCAAGGGTGCGCGTTTCATTGTCGCCTTCCCGGCCGAAAGCTGATCCGTGGCGCCGACCAACATGCATGCGACGGCGATAGTACTCGGCGATCGCGGCGTGCTGATTGCCGGACCGTCGGGCTCAGGCAAATCGTCACTGGCTCTTGCGCTTGTCGAAAAATTTCGCGCCGGCAACCGTTTTGCCCGGCTGGTATCCGACGATCAGGTTTTCCTGTCGGCCCATCAGGGTCGGCTCGTCTGCCATGCGCCGTCAACGATCGCCGGTCTCGTTGAAGTCAGAGGCGGCGGCCCAATCCCCGTCGAACATGAGGCCGCGACAACGGTCGACCTGCTTGTCAGGCTGGTTCCGGCCGGCGCGGTGGAGCGGCTGCCCGAGGACGCAAGTGAGCTTCTCTTGGGTTGCAAAGTGCCAAGATTGATGCTCGCGGAGCGCGAAATCGCAGTGGCCACACCCGCGCTGCTGGCGCTGCTCGGCGCCCGGTTTCCAGCCTGAGGCTGCCCAACATTTTTGCTGCATTGCGTCAAAATGGCATGTCTTGCCGTAAATTGGGGCTTGTAAACGCCCTCGCCGTCGACAAGATAGCGCTCCCGCCCCCAAGGCGGCAAAAATACTGCGCGGCTGTGAAAGGGCCATGACGGGAGCCATGACAGAATGATCGGACTCGTGCTTGTGACGCACGGTCAACTGGCTGAGGAGTTCCGCCATGCCGTGGAACACGTCGTCGGACCGCAGGAGAATTTCGAGACCGTCTCAATCGGCGCCGACGATGATATGGCGCAGCGCCGCAGCGACATCATCAACGCCGTTGCCCGCGCCGACACCGGTGCCGGCGTCGTCGTCCTGACCGACATGTTCGGGGGCACGCCGTCGAATCTCGCCATCTCGGTGATGGAGGCCGGCCGTGTCGAGGTCATCGCCGGCATGAACCTGCCAATGCTGATCAAGCTGACCAGCGTGCGCAAGGCCGACAACATGTCCGGCGCGCTCGACGAAGCGCAGGCGGCAGGACGCAAATACATCAACGTTGCAAGCCAGGTGCTGAGCGGCAAATGAGCGGCATGCCCTACTCGCCCGAGAAGGGCCACGTCGTCCGCGACCTCGCCATCGTCAACCAGCGGGGCCTGCATGCGCGCGCTTCGGCGAAGTTCGTGCAGATCGCCGGCGAGTTCGAAGCCTCGATCAGCGTCGAGAAGGACGGCATTTCCGTTGGCGGCACCTCGATCATGGGCCTGATGATGCTGGCCGCCAGTCCCGGCTGCACGATCCGGGTGACCGCAAGCGGCCCCGAGGCCGACCAGGCGATGGAAGCGCTTGCAACACTCGTTGCCGCGCGTTTTGGCGAGGAGTGCTGATCGCCGGGTTATCTGCCCAGTGACATGCACGAATAAAGATTTCTTTATGTCCCATTGTCGATGACGGCCTGATCTGGTAGTCAGGCCGATCTTTCGCGCGCCCTCTCAAGCCTCCCGCTTCGGCGCGCAGCAAACAGGAATCGGAGCAAGCCATGACGGGTAGCAAGGATTATCTGGTCGCCGACATTTCGCTCGCCGGCTGGGGTCGCAAGGAAATCGAGATCGCCGAAACCGAAATGCCGGGCCTGATGGCCTGCCGCGAGGAGTTTGGTGAAGCACAGCCGCTCAAGGGCGCACGCATTTCCGGCTCGCTGCACATGACCATCCAGACAGCGGTGCTGATCGAGACGCTGAAGGCTCTCGGCGCCGACATCCGCTGGGCCTCGTGCAACATCTTTTCGACGCAGGACCACGCCGCTGCGGCGATCGCCGAATCTGGTATCCCGGTCTTCGCCGTCAAGGGCGAGACGCTCGAGGAATACTGGCAGTACACCGACCAGATCTTCCAGTGGACCGATGGCGGCGCCACCAACATGATCCTCGATGATGGCGGCGACGCCACCATGTACATCCTGATCGGCGCTCGCGCTGAAGCAGGCGAAAACGTGCTGTCCAATCCGGGCAGCGAAGAGGAAGAAATTCTTTTCGCCCAGATCAAGAAGCGCATGGCCGAGACGCCGGGCTTCTTCGCCAAGCACAAGGCTGCGATCCGCGGCGTCACCGAAGAGACCACGACCGGCGTCAATCGTCTCTACCAGCTGCAGAAGAAGGGCCTGCTGCCCTTCCCGGCGATCAACGTCAACGACTCGGTCACCAAGTCGAAGTTCGACAACAAGTATGGCTGCAAGGAATCGCTGGTCGACGGCATCCGCCGCGGCACCGACGTCATGATGGCCGGCAAGGTCGCCGTCGTCTGCGGCTACGGCGACGTCGGCAAGGGTTCGGCCGCCTCGCTCCAGGGCGCCGGCGCCCGCGTCAAGGTCACGGAAGTCGATCCGATCTGCGCGCTGCAGGCGGCGATGGACGGCTTTGAAGTCGTAACCCTCGAGGATGCCGCTCCGACCGCCGACATCGTCATCACCACGACCGGCAACAAGGACGTCATCACCCTCGATCACATGCGCCTGATGAAGGACATGGTCATCGTCGGCAACATCGGCCACTTCGACAACGAGATCCAGGTTGCCGCGCTGCGCAATCTGAAGTGGACCAACGTCAAGCCGCAGGTCGACATGATCACCTTCCCGGGGGGCAAGCGCATGATCCTTTTGTCGGAAGGCCGTCTGCTCAACCTCGGCAACGCCACCGGCCATCCGAGCTTCGTCATGTCGGCGTCGTTCACCAACCAGACGCTGGCCCAGATCGAGCTCTGGACCAAGCCCGGCCAGTACAAGAACGAAGTCTATGTCCTGCCCAAGCATCTCGACGAGAAGGTCGCGCGCCTGCATCTCGACAAGCTCGGCGCCAAGCTGACCACGCTGAGCGATGAGCAGGCTACCTATATCGGCGTCACGCCAAAGGGTCCGTTCAAGCCGGAACACTACCGCTATTAACCATAGCGAAAATACCTACTAGATATTGAAGCCGGGCGATTGACTTTCGCCCGGTTTCTTTTTTGGGGGCTCGCCTGCTTCACGTCGATTCGCCTAAGCGGTATGGTGACATGATTCGTCACGCGCCCATTCTTGGCGGGAATTTCGGGCGCTACGGGGCGGTCTTGCAGTCGGGCGGCACAGAGGAAACAAGACATGCCGGGGGAATACCCGCTTCCAGCGGGACAGGCCGTCTCCGGCGGCCACGAGGATTCGCAGAACGCGACCGCAGGCCGCTCCTGGCATGCCTTGCGGCGCGTGGGCGGTTGGGCGGCGAGCGCGGCCCTTGCCACGACTGCGATTTGCACGCCTCTCGGCTTCGCCCACGCCCAGCAGGCATCGATTGCCGGCCTGCCCGTGAGCACCGTAGAAGTCATCCAGCTTGCGATGTTCGTCGGCGTGATGGGCGCTGCCTTGATCTCGGCAATCGCGCTGATCCGCGAGAAGGGCCGCATCAGCGCCGAGAATGTCGAGCTGCGCGGCCGCGTTGCCGATCTCAATGCCTCGCTGCAGCGCTCCGAGGCCCTGCTCAATTTGCGCGACCAGCGCGTCATCGTCTGGGCCAACGAGAACAAGAAGCCCGAACTCGTCGGTTCGCTGCCGATCGAGACAGGGGCCCCGGATGATCGTGCCGCCTTCCTTGGCTTTGGCCGCTGGCTGATGCCGCGTTCGGCCGCAGCGCTCGAAAACGCCATCGCTGCCTTGCGCGACAAGGGCACGGCCTTCGAACTGATTGCCGAGACCCACGCCAATGCTGCGCTCGAGGTCCATGGCCGCAAGAGCGGTGCCCATGTCATCGTCCGCTTCGTCTCGACTTCCGAAGCGCAGCGCGGGCAGGCCCGGTTGAAGCTCGAAAACCAGCGCCTGAGCGCCGAATACGAGACGCTGATCGGCCTGATGGACGCAATCGACATGCCGTTCTGGATGCGCGATGCCGACGGCCGCCTTAAATGGGTCAACAAGGCCTTCGCCAAGGCCGTCGAGGCGGTGGATTCGTCCGCCGCCATTCGTGACGGCAAGGAATTTCTCGGCACCCAGGCGCGCGAGGCGATCGTCCAGCAGCACCAGACGCAGCCGCTGTTCCAGCAGACACTGTCGACCGTCATCGATGGCGACCGCAAGATGTTTGCCGTCACCGATCTGGTCGGCAAGGAAGGCTCGGCCGGCATCGCCGCCGACATGAGCGCCGCCGACGCCATCCGCGAGGAATACAGCCTGGTCGTGCGCAGCCATGCCGATACGCTCGACCAGGTTGCCACCGCCGTCGCCACCTTCGACGCCGGGCAGAAGCTGCGCTTCTACAACAACGCCTTCCAGAAGCTCTGGGATCTCGACGCCGGCTACATTTCGAGCGCGCCCGACAATGCGCTGCTGCTCGACCGCCTGCGCAGCGAACGCAAGCTGCCCGAGCAGCAGGAATGGCGCCGCTGGAAGGAGAACCTGCTGTCGGCCTATCGCGCCGTCGATCCGCAGGAGCACCTCTGGCACCTGCCCGACGGCCGCACCATCCGCGTCGTCGCCAATCCGCAGCCCAAGGGCGGCGTCACCTGGGTGTTCGAGAACCTGACCGAGCGGATCGATCTCGAAAGCCGCTACACCACAGCCGTGCGTGTGCAGGGCGAAACCCTCGACAATCTGGCCGAAGGCGTCGTCGTCTTTGGCCCAGATGGCCGTATCCGCCTGTTCAATCCGGCCTTCGGCCAGCTCTGGGGCGTCTCGCCCGAGGTGCTGCGGCAGAACACGCACATCTCGGCCATCCGCGCCGAATGCGACACGCGTGCCGACAACAGCCCGTGGGGCGATTTCGTCTCCGCCGTCACCGGCTTTGACGAACGCAGCGACCGCCATGGCCAGACCGAGCTCAAGAACGGCTCGGTGCTGCAGCATGCCGTCATCCACCTGCCCAACGGCCAGGTGATGCTGACCTTCGTCGACGTCACCGACAGCGTCAATGTCGAGCGCGCGCTGAAGGACAAGAACGAGGCGCTGCAGCGCGCCGACCAGATCAAGAACGAGTTCGTCCAGCACGTCTCCTACGAGCTGCGTTCGCCGCTCACCAACATCATCGGCTTCACCGAGCTGTTGTCGCTGCCCGGCACCGGACCGCTGTCGCCGCGCCAGCGCGAATATGTCGAGCATATCGGCTCGTCGTCGGGCGTGCTGTTGACCATCGTCAACGACATCCTCGACCTCGCTACCGTCGACGCCGGCATCATGCAGCTCGATATCTCCGAAGTGCATGTCCATCGCGCCATCGAGGCTGCTGCCGAGCTCGTCGCCGACCGGCTGGAAGAGCACTCGATCAAGCTTGCCATCGAGATCAAGGGCGCGCCGAAGAGCTTCAACGGCGACGAGACCCGCGTCCGCCAGATCCTCTACAACCTGCTCTCGAACGCGGTGAACTACGCGCCGGCTGCCAGCACCATCACGCTCGCTTGCCGCCAGCGCGCCGAAGGCGTCGAATTTTCGGTCCATGACGACGGCCCGGGTGTGCCGCCCGAGGTGCTCGACACCATGTTCCAGCGCTTCGAATCCCGCGTCAACGGCGGCCGCAAGCGCGGCGCCGGCCTTGGCCTGTCGATCGTCAAGAGCTTCGTTGAGCTGCATGGCGGCACCGTCCGGATCGACAGCGGCAAAGATCTTGGCACGACCGTCATCTGCCTGTTCCCAGACATGCCCGCCGGCGTCCGGGTCGCGGCGGAGTAGCAGGTTTGACGACGGCCAGATCGCTGGAACGGCACCTGCCCGACGAGGCCGCCACGACGCAGCTGGGCGAGGACCTCGCCATGGCCGTGCGGCCTGGCGACGTGTTCCTGCTGGACGGCGATCTCGGCGCCGGCAAGTCCACTTTGGCGCGCGGCCTGATCCGCGCCCTGGCCGCCGATCCCGCCCATGAGGTGCCGAGCCCGACATTCACGCTGGTCCAGAGCTACGACACGCCTGTCGCCGTCCATCATTTCGACCTCTATCGCCTGTCCTCGCCAGAGGAGCTGGAAGAGCTTGGTTTCGACGAGGCGGTTAGCTCGGGCGTGGCGCTGGTCGAATGGCCTGAGCGCGCCACTGATGCCATGCCGGCAACCAGCCTGCGCATCGCGTTCCAGCATGAGGGCGATGGCCGCCGCATCACGATTACAGGCGATGGACCGGCCTTCGACCGTGTCGCCCGCTCACTCGCCATGCGTGACTTCCTCGTAGCCTCAGCGTGCAGCGATGCTCATCGTGCCCGTTTCATCGGCGACGCCTCGGCGCGGTCTTATGAGACGGTGACCAGGGAAGGCCATGCACCGCTGGTGCTGATGAACTCGCCGAGACTGACGCTCGGTCCGCCCGTGCGTGACGGCAAGCCCTACGCCGAGATCGCGCACACCGCCCAGACCGTCGCCGCCTTCGCCGCCATCGATCGCGCGCTTGCCGCCGGTGGCGTCACCGTGCCGGGCATCGTCGCCCAGGACCTCGACCAGGGTTTCGTGCTGCTCGAGCATCTCGGCTCAGGCGCTTTCCTCGATCCCGAGGGCAGGCCGGTCACCGAGCGCTACGCAGCTGCGGCAGAACTGCTGGCAATGATTCACGGGAAACATTGGGACGACCGGCTGGAGGCCGCGCCCGGTGTCGTCCACCAGGTGCCGCCCTTCGACCGTGACGCTTTGATGATCGAGGTCGAGCTGCTGGTCGAATGGTATGTGAAGGCGGTCACCGGTGCGCCTGCTTCGGCTGAGCTGTGCGACGGCTACCGCGCCGCCTGGAACGCCGTCTTCGACCGCCTCGCCGACAAGCAATATGGCCTTGTCCTGCGCGACTACCATTCGCCAAACATCATCTGGCGTGGCGATCGCCATGGCCACGACCGCCTCGGCATCGTCGACTTCCAGGACGCGCTGATTGGCCCCGTCGCTTACGACGTCGCCTCACTCGCCATGGATGCGCGGGTGACCGTGTCGCCCGACATCGAGCGCGGCACCGTCGATGCCTATGTCGCCGCGCGACATGCTGCCGGCAGTTTTGACGAGATGGCCTTCCGCGAAGCCTACGCCATCATGGCGGCGCAGCGGAATTCGAAGATTCTCGGCATTTTCGTCCGCCTCGACCGGCGCGATGGCAAGCCGCAATATCTCAGGCACCTGCCGCGCATCAGGGACTATCTGCACCGCTCGCTCTCACACCCGTCGTTGGCGGAACTGCGCGACTTCTACCGCGACAACCGCCTGCTCGAGGAGTTCTGACGCGTGAATGGGCCTGCCAAAAATCCCTCCGTTGCCATGGTTCTGGCCGCCGGTCTCGGCAAGCGCATGCGGCCGATCACCGATACGATCCCCAAGCCGCTGGTGCGCGTGTCTGGCAAGACCCTGCTCGACTGGGGTCTCGACAGCCTCACCGAGGCGGGCGTCGAGCGAGCCGTCGTCAATGTCCACTATCTGCCCGACCAGATCGTCGAGCATGTCGCTTCCCGCCAGGCGCCGCGCATCGAAATCTCCGACGAGCGCGACGGACTGCTCGATTCCGCCGGCGGCATCGTCAGGGCGCTGCCCCGGCTTGGCGCAGCACCGTTCTACATCGTCAACGCCGACACCTTCTGGATCGATGAGGGCGTGCCCAACCTGACCCGCCTCGCCCTTGCCTGGGATGCCGGGCGCATGGATATTCTGCTGATGCTGGCGGACCTCGAACAGGCGACCGGACACTCGGGTGGTACCGACTTCCTGGTCGCGCCGAACGGGACGTTGAGCCGCGCCAGGGGCGCGCCCGACGGGCTTATCTATGCCGGTGCTGCGATCGTCCACCCACGCCTGTTCGCCGCTGCACCCGAGACGCCGCATTCGCTCAACCGCTATTTCGACGAGGCGATTGCCAGCGGTCGGCTTCACGGCATGCGCATGTCGGGCAGCTGGATCACCGTCGGCACGCCCGATGCCATCGCACCTGCCGAGGCCGCGGTGAAGAGGGCATTGGCGGAGGCGCAATGAGCGGCCGCGCGTCGCCACGCGTCTTTTCCATCCCGCCCGGCACCCCCTTCCTGCCGACGCTGGCGGCGTCCCTGCTCGACGGCAGCCTGATCCCCGACTTCCGCTTCGACGGCGATCCGCTGGCGCTGGCCGACGTCACAATCTACGTGCCGACGCGCCGCGCTGCGCGTGCGCTGCGCGGTGTCTTCGTCGATGCCGGCGGCGGCAGCTCGGCGATCCTGCCTGTTATCAAGCCGCTCGGCGAGTTCGACGAGGACGAGGCGGCCTTCGAGACCGAAGGCGCCGGTGCGCTCGACCTTGCCCCGCCGGTTTCCGCCACCGACCGCCTGCTCCTGCTCGCACCCTTGGTGCGTGCCTGGAAGCGCCGTCTTCCCGCCCATGTCGCGGCGCTGTTCGAGGAGGAGATCGTCGTGCCGGCCTCGGCTGCCGACGCCATCTGGCTGGCCCGCGATCTCGCCGGGCTGATGGACGAGATCGAGACCGAAGGCTCCGACTGGTCGCGGCTAGCCGACCTGGTGACCGGTGAGCTGTCCGGCTGGTGGCAGGTGACGCTCGACTTCCTCTCCATCGTCACCGGCGCCTGGCCGGAAATGCTGAAGGAGCGCGGCCAGTCCAATCCTGCCGCCCATCGCAGCGCCCTGATCCGCCTCGAAGCCGAGCGGCTGAAGCGCAACCCGCCCGCCGGACCGGTCATCGCGGCGGGTTCCACCGGCTCGATCCCTGCTACCGCCGAGCTGCTCGCGGCCATCTCGCGCTTGCCGCGTGGTGCAGTCGTGCTTCCCGGACTGGACGCCACGCTCGACCAGCGCGCTTATGAGACGATCACCGAGATCGGCGCCAGGGCCTCGGTGCTTGGCCATCCCCAGTATGGCCTCGCCAAGCTGATCGGCAAGATCGGCATCCTGCGCGACGACGTCGACGAACTGGGCGCGCCGACCGGTGCCATGGCCCGCCGCGCGGCCGTCGTCGGCGAAGCGCTGCGGCCGGCCGAGACCACCGACGCCTGGGCCGAGAAGCGCAGCGACGTCGACGACCCCGAGATCGCCGATGCCTTCGCCGGCGTAACACTTCTCGAAGCCGCGCATGAGCGCGACGAGGCGGCGGCTATCGCCATCGCGCTTCGCCAGGCGGTCGCCCAATCGGGCCATCGCGCTGCCCTGGTCACCAGCGACCGCAACCTTGCCCGCCGTGTCGCTGCGGAGCTTCGCCGCTTCGGCATCCAGGCCGACGATTCCGGTGGCGTGCCGCTGGCCAACACGCCGCCGGCAGCACTTCTGCGTACCATGCTCGCTGCCGCCTTCCGTCCGGGTGATCCGGTGGCGGTGCTGTCGCTGCTCAAGCATCCCTTGCTGCGCCTTGGCCAAGAGCGTTCAGCCGTCCGGCGTGCTGCCGAGACCATTGAGCTCGTCGTGCTGCGTGGTGGCGTCGGCCGGCCTGACATTGCCGGGCTCGCTGAGGAATTCGACGCCAGATTGACAAGCATGGGTGGCGCGTCGCGCAGGCCGTTCTGGTTCGACCGCATCAGCGTGCGCCGCATCGAGGAAGCCCGGGACATAGCAGGCAGGCTCGTCTCTCGCCTGGCGCCGTTGTTCGCCTTTCGTGGCGATTCAGAGGTCGACCTCGCGGCGATCGTCCGTGCCACCGTCGAGGCGCTGGAAAATCTCGGACGCGACGAGCATGGCGGCCTGGGCACACTCTATGACGGCGATGCCGGTGCCAAGCTCGCCGAGGCGCTGCGCTCGCTGGTCGCAGCACAGGCCTCGTTCAGTTTCGCCGCCGACGAGTGGCCCGACGTCATGGACGCGCTGGTGGCGCCCGAGGCGGTCAAGCCGGCGCAGGGTGCCGACCGCGCCATCGCCATCTGGGGTGCGCTCGAAGCCCGCCTGCAGACGGTGGATACGCTGGTCATCGGCGCGCTGAACGAGGGCACCTGGCCGCGCAAGGCAGAGGCCGACCGCTTCATGTCGCGCGTCATGAAGACGGGCATCGACCTCGAACCGCCGGAACGCCGCATCGGCCTCGCCGCCCATGATTTCCAGATGGCGATGGGGGCGAAAAACGTCGTCCTGTCGCGTTCCGCCCGCTCGGGCGATGCGCCCGCCGTGCCGTCGCGCTGGCTGCAGCGCCTGCTCACCTATCTCGGCCCCGACCACGCGGCCGTCTTGCGCAAGCGCGGCGAAAACCTGCTTCATTGGGCGCGCCAGCTCGATGCCGGCCAAAAGACCGATTTCGCTACCCGTCCGGAGCCCAGGCCGCCGGTGGAGGTCAGGCCGCGCCGCTTCAGCATCACTGAGATCGAGACGCTGCGCCGCGATCCCTATGCCGTCTATGCCAGGCGTATCCTCGGCCTGTCGGCGCTCGACCCGCTGGTGCGCGATCCCGGTGCCGCCGAGCGGGGCACGTTGTTCCACGATATCCTGCACCTGTTTTCGGCGACCATCGTCGATCCGCGTGATCCCACCGCATTCGGCGCACTGATCGCCGCCGGCCGCCATTGCTTCGCCGAGGCGGCTCTGCCCGCCGACGTCGAGGCCGTCTGGTGGCCACGCTTCGAGCGACTGGCGGTCAACATCCTGGAGTGGGAGCGCAGCCGCGCCGACGCCGTGGTTTCCCGCCACGCCGAGGAAGGCGCCTCGGCCATCGAAGTCGGGCTCAGCGGCGCGACGCTGTCCGGTCGCGCCGACCGTGTCGACGTGCTTGCCGGCGGCATGGCAGACATCCTCGACTACAAGACCGGCTCGTCGCCATCCAAGGCGCAGGCACACACGCTGATCTCGCCCCAGCTGGCGCTCGAAGGCGCGCTTCTGCGGCGTGGCGCCTTCCGCGAGCTTGGTAAGCGCGAGCCCTCGCAGCTGGCGTTCGTCCGCCTGAAGCCGAATGGCGAGGTGTTCGAAGAATCGATCCTCGAGCACAACCGTAAGCCAAAATCAGCCGTCGAACTGTCCGAAGAGGCCTGGCAGCGCTTGGAGCAGCTTTTGCTGCACTACAACGATCCGACCACGGGTTATCTCTCGCGCGCCTTGCCCTTCCGCGAAGGCGAGACCGACGGCGACTACGACCATCTCGCCCGCGTGCTCGAATGGTCGGCCGGCGGTGATGGCAGTGCGGAGGGCGATGAATGAAGAAGGCGTTCTTCGTCCCCAACGAGACGGCAGAGCGCCAGGCGCGCGCCTCCGATCCGGGCAATTCGGTCTGGGTGTCGGCCAATGCCGGCTCCGGCAAGACGCACGTGCTGTCGCAGCGCGTGATGCGGCTTTTGCTGCGTGGCACCGATCCATCGAAGATCCTGTGCCTGACTTATACCCGCGCCGCCGCCGCCAACATGTCGAATCGCGTCTTCGCCAACCTGTCGGAATGGACGATGTTGGCCGACGCCGAGTTGGCCGCACGCATCACGGCACTCGACGGTGTCCGCCCTGACGCTGCCAAGCTGCGCCGCGCGCGCCGATTGTTCGCCGAGGCGCTGGAAACGCCGGGCGGGCTGAAGATCCAGACCATCCACGCCTTCTGCGAGTCGGTGCTGCACCAGTTCCCGCTCGAGGCCAACATCGCCGCCCATTTCGAGATGCTCGACAGCCAGATGGAGGCGACTTTGTTCGCCACCGCGCGGCGCGACATGGTCACCGGCGCCGGCGAGCACAATCCCGAACTCGCCGAGGCCTTCGCCAAGGTGCTGGAGCGTGGCGGCGAGGCCGGGCTCGATGCGCTGCTCGCCGAGATCGTGCGCAAGCGCGATGGGCTGCGCGCCTTCATCGCCCAGGTTCAAGACTTCAATTTCGAAGCGCTCTACGAGGAGTTCGGTTTTTCGCCCAGGGACAGTGCCGAGGCCATCGCCGCTTCGATCTGGCCGCTGCCGGGCTTCGAGCCGACCTTCTTCACCGAATTCGCCATAGCAGCCGAAGCCACAGACGCGCGCAGCGTGCTGAACAATATCCTGCCTTACGCCCGGCTCGCCTATGCCGAGGCCGACCCCATGCGCCGGCTGTCGCTTCTGTGCAATGCCTTCCTCAAGGCCGACGGCGATCCGTACAATCCGTCCAGCGCGTTCAAGAAGGCTTTGCTCGACCGGCTGCCAGATTTGCCCGAGCGTTATGCGGCGACGGCAGCGGCCATCATCGAGGCAGCCGACCGGCTCGCCCATTTTCGCATGCTGGAGGCAACGCAGGCGGCACTGACGATCGCCGACTGGCTGATTGCCCGCTACGAGCGGCTGAAGACCGGCCGCGGCTTCCTCGATTTCAACGACCTGATCACCCGCACCGTCAACCTGCTCGCGCGTCCCGACGCCGGGCCGTGGGTGCAGTACAAGCTCGACAAGGGCATCGACCACATACTGCTCGACGAAGCCCAGGACACCAGCCCCGACCAATGGGAAGTGGTGAAGCGGCTGGCGGAAGAGTTCTTCTCCGGCTTCAGCGCCCGCGACATCGTTCACCGCACGGTCTTCGCCGTCGGCGACGAGAAGCAGTCGATCTATTCGTTCCAGGGTGCCGCGCCCGAATCCTTCGACAACTCCAAGCACGAATTCGCCGGCCGCATCCGTGATGCCGATGCCCGTTTCGAAGACGTCACACTGACCTGGTCGTTCCGCTCGACAGACGACGTGCTGTCGGCCGTCGACCGTGTCTTCGAGGACACGAGCGTTCGTCGCGGCGTCACCCGCGCGCCCGAGCCGCCGAGCCATAAGGCGATCCGCGCCGGGGCGGCAGGTTACGTCGAGGTCTGGCCCTCGGTCGGCGCCGATGCCGTCGACGAGCCCGACGACTGGCGCAAGCCTATCGACCATGCTCATGCGCCTGCCGTGGTGGTTGCTGAACAGGTCGCCGCCACCATCCGCAAATGGCTCGACGAGCGTGAGGTCATCGAAGGCACCGGCAAGCGCCTGCGCGCGGGCGACGTCATGGTGCTGGTGCGCAAGCGCGACCGCTTCGTTCATGCGCTGTCGCGGGCGCTGAAGCGCCGCGACATCCCGGTAGCCGGCGCCGACCGGCTGAGCCTGCCCGGCCATATCGCGGTCAAGGACCTGATCGCGCTTGGGCGTTTCCTGATCCAGCCGGAGGACGACCTGTCGCTGGCCGCCGTGCTGCGTAGCCCGATCTTCGGCATGTCGGAAGATGCGCTGTTTGTGCTCTCGGCCAATCGGGGCAAAGGAAGGTCGCTGATCGCCTCGCTGCGCGATCATGCGGCGAGAGATGCTGTTTTCGCCGAGGCGGCCGCCGTCCTTGAGGCCTGGGCGACGGAGGCTGCCTTCCGGCCGATCTTCGAGTTCTATTCGGGCGTGCTGTCGGGCGGACCCAGCCGCGACGGCGTGCGCAAGAAGATGATCTCGCGCCTTGGCCAGGAGGCCGGCGACATTCTCGACGAGTTCCTGAATTTCTGCCTGGCCGAGGAGCGCACCGGCCTGCCCGGTCTCGAATCGTTCCTGTCGACGCTCGAAAGTGCCGGCCCCGAGATCAAGCGCGAGATGGATCAGACGCGTGACGAGGTCCGCATCATGACCGTACACGCCGCCAAGGGTCTGGAGGCGCCGGTGGTGTTCCTCGTCGACAGCGGCTCGGCCCCGTTCAGCGATCAGCATTTGCCGCGCCTGATGCCTTTCGTCCCGCAAGGCCGACACTGGCAGGGCAAGGGTTATCTCTGGCGCGCTGGCGCCGATGTCGCCAACGCCTTCTCGAAGGGTGCCAGCGCGTTGGCCCGCGATCTCGCCGACGACGAATACCGGCGCCTGCTTTATGTCGGCATGACCCGCGCCGAGGACCGGCTGATCATCTGCGGTTATCACGGCAAGCGCCAGCCCGGCCTCAACACCTGGCATTCGATTGTCAGCCGTGCGTTGTCGGTGGCGCCCGAAAGCGCGGAGCGCGGCCATCCCGTCATCACGGACAGGCCTGTCCACCGCTTCCGCGTCACGCCATTGCCCGCAACGCCTTTGTCGGCGCCGGAACCGGCGGCCAGCGAGAGAGCCCGCATCGAGCCCTTGCCGGAAAGCCTTTTTGGCGCGCCGCCGGCCTTCGAGGATTTGCCGCGGCCGCTGTCCCCGTCGGGCGCTTCGGCGCTGATCGAGGAGACGCAGGAGGCCGTGATCTCGGGCCGCTCGCCGGTGCTCGACGCCGAGGGCGAGCCGGGCTTTGCCGTCGCCCGCGGCTCGGCCTTGCACCGGCTGTTACAGATGCTGCCGCGGCTCGACGCCGAGATACGCCAGTCCGCCGCCGAGCGCTACCTCGTCCGTGTCGGCCAGGACTGGCCGGATGCGGAGCGTGCCAGCGCGCTCGCATCCGTGCTTGCAGTCCTCGACGACCCCAGGTTTTCGCCGCTGTTTTCGCCCTCCTCGCGCGCCGAAGTGTCTGTTATGGGCAGCCTCGTGGTCAGGGGAAAGCCGCGCTCGGTGTCGGGCAAGATCGACCGCCTGGCGGTCACCGACAGCGAGGTGTTGATCGTCGACTACAAGACCAACCGGCCGCCACCCGCCTCGTTCGAGCAGGTGCCAAACGCCTATGTCGTGCAGCTTGCGCTCTACCGCGCGCTGCTCCGGCCGCTCTATCCCGGCAAGACGGTTGCCGCGGCCCTGCTGTTCACAGAGGCGCCGCGGCTGATCGCCGTACCGGCCGAGGCGATGGATGCCGCCCTTGTTCGACTCACCCAAGCGTGACACAACGGATGCTTGACCAAGGGTCCGCGCACTACCACATATGGCGCGACAGACAACTCCAAGAGGATCGTATCATGGCCACCGTCAAGATCGACAACAGCAATTTCAAGTCCGGCGTGCTCGAGGCCAAAGAGCCCGTCGTCGTCGATTTCTGGGCTGAATGGTGCGGCCCCTGCAAGATGATCGGCCCGTCGCTCGAAGAGATTTCCAACGAGCTCGCCGGCAAGGTCAAGATCACCAAGGTCAACATCGACGAGAACCCCGAGATTGCCGCCCAGTTCGGCGTGCGTTCGATTCCGACGCTGATGATCTTCAAGGACGGCGAAGTTGCCGACATCAAGGTCGGCGCGCTGCCCAAGACCGCGCTGTCGCACTGGATCAGCGGCAACGTTTGATCGCCCGTATCAAGCAAATGAAAAGCCCGGCTTTGGTCGGGCTTTTTTGTATCTCGAATGGCCGCTGGACAGGCCCTCAGGTCGGCGGCGTGCCGTTGGCCGCCAGCACCTCGCCCACCAGATAGAGCGAGCCGCCGATCAGGATGCGCGGCGCCGGCTCTTTCTCGTCCCAGGTATCGCGCAAAAGCATCAGTGCATTGGCAACCGAGCTCACCGGCTCGGCCGACAGCCCGGCCTCGGTGGCGCGCACAGCCAGTTCCTCGTTGGGAACGCCGGCGTCGCTCATCGTCACCGGCACGGTGTAGACATGGCGCGCCATGCCGTGGAACGGCTTGAAATAGCCGGTCTGGTCTTTGGTGTTGATCATGCCGGAGATCAGGAACAGCGGGCGCGGGAACTTCTCCTCCTGCTCGGTCAGGGCCTCGGCAATGACGGTCCCGGCGCCGGGATTGTGGCCGCCGTCGACCCAGACCTCGGCGCCCTTCGGCGCCAGCTCGCTGAGTGCGCCCTGCGGCAGGCGCTGCATGCGACCGGGCCAGGCCACCGACGCCATCGCCTTGTCGGCGGTGCGTTCGTCGACCGGGAAGCCGGCGGCCTTCACCGCGGCGATCGCGGCGGCTGCATTGGCGAACTGGTGACGTCCGGGCAGGCGTGGCGGTGACAGGTCCAGCAGGCCGGTCTGGTCCTGGTAGATCATGCGGCCGTTTTCCTCGAAGGCGACGAAATCCTGGCCATAAACCTCAAGTGGGCAATTGAGCCGCTCGGCAGTGTCGATCAGCACCTGCTGTGCCGCCTCGGTCTCCTGCGCGCCGACGACGACCGGGCAACCGCGCTTGATGATGCCGGCTTTCTCGGCGGCGATCAGCTCGACCTTGTCGCCAAGATAGGCCTCGTGGTCCATCGACACCGGCATGATCACCGACACCGCCGAGCGCTTGATGACATTGGTGGCGTCGAAGCGCCCGCCAAGCCCGACCTCTATGATGCAGGCGTCGGCCGGATGCTCCGAGAACAGAACGAACGTGACGGCCGTGAGGATCTCGAAGACGGTGATCTTCTCGCCGCGATTGGCTTCGCCGACGCGGCGTACGGCATCCGCCAGCACGTCGTCGGCGACAAGCTTGCCGCCGCCCGGCGCTGCCAGGCGGTAGCGTTCGTGCCAGTTCACCAGATGCGGCGAGGTGTGGACATGGACCAGCAGACCCTGGGCTTCGAGCAGCGCACGCGAGAACGCCGCGCACGAGCCCTTGCCATTGGTGCCGGCGATGTGGATCACCGGCGGCATGTGGTCCTGCGGATTGCCCAGCCTTTCGAGCAGCCGGGTGATGCGGTCGAGCGAAAGGTCGAAGCCCTTCGGATGGAGCGCCAACAGGCGCTCGATTTCGAGATCGGCTTCGAGCGTGGTCATGGCATTTCCTCGGGCGCTACGCTGCTGCGGTCGTATCAGGCCTGCGGGCGGCGTTCCGGCACCGGCACGACGGGTGGCAGAATCTCGGCTTCGACAGCCTTGGCCGCCACCGGTGCCTTGGTCAGGATCTTGAGCAGGTTGGCAACCGTCGATTTCATCTCGAGCCGCGACACCACCATGTCGACCATGCCGTGGTCCATCAGGTACTCCGAGCGCTGGAAGCCCTCAGGCAGCTTCTCGCGGATGGTCTGCTCGATGACGCGCGGGCCGGCGAAGCCGATCAGCGCACCGGGCTCGGCAATATGGACGTCGCCCAGCATCGCGTAGGAGGCGGTGACGCCGCCGGTCGTCGGATTGGTCAGCACCACGATATAGGGCAGGCCGGCTTCCTTGAGCCGGTCGACTGCGACAGTCGTGCGTGGCAGCTGCATCAGCGACAAGATGCCTTCCTGCATGCGCGCGCCGCCCGAGGCAGCGAACAGGATCAGCGGACGCTTCTTCTCCAGCGCAACCTCGAAGGCGCGGATGATGGCGTCGCCTGCGGCCATGCCGAGCGAACCGCCCATGAAGGCGAAGTCCTGCACGGTGACGACGACGGGCAGGCCCTCGATCTTGCCGGTGCCCGACAGGATCGCGTCTTCGAGACCGGTCTTGGTCTTGGCGTCCTTGAGGCGGTCGACATAGCGCTTCTCATCGCGGAACTTCAGCGGGTCGGTCACGACCTTGGGGTTCTCGATGATCTCGTAGCGGCCCTCGTCGAAGAAGAAGCGCAGCCGCTCCTTCGCCGAAATCTTCATGTGATGGCCCGAAGACGGGATGACGTACTGGTTTTCCTCGAGGTCCTTGTGGAACACCATCTCGCCGCTCTCGGGATCCTTGATCCAGAGATTGTCGGGCATTTCCCGGCGGCCAAGCATCGAGTTGATCTTGGGGCGGACGTAATTGGTAATCCAGTTCATGGCAGTGGTCCTCTTCGAGCCCAGGACATGGGGTATTTATTGGGCGGGAGCAAGGCGTGCGGCGCGAACGCCTTGGGACAAGCCGGTAACCAGCGTCGCCACGGCTTCGGCCGGGTCGGCGGTCTTTTCACCCTTCGGGCCCAGGACGTTGGCCACGGCATTGACGATCGCTGTGCCGACGACCACGCCGTCGGCCGATGCGCCGATGGTGCGTGCCTGCTCGGCGGTCTTGACGCCGAAGCCGACACAGACGGGGAGATCGGTGTGCGCCTTGATGCGGTTCACCGCCTCCGCCACCTTGGTCGTGTCAGCCAGCGCCGAGCCGGTGATGCCGGTCATCGAGACGTAGTAGACAAAGCCCGACGTGTTTTCGAGCACCTTCGGCAGGCGCTTGTCGTCGGTCGTCGGCGTTGCCAGGCGGATGAAGTTGATGCCGGCCTTGAGTGCAGGGATACACAGTTCGGCGTCCATCTCCGGCGGCAGGTCGACGATGATCAGCCCATCTATACCCGAGGCGACAGCGTCGGTCAGGAAGCGGTCGACGCCGTAGATGTAGATCGGGTTGTAATAGCCCATCATGACGATCGGCGTGTCGTTGTCGCCCTGGCGGAACTCGCGCGCCAGTTTGAGCGTCTTGGCCAGCGTCTGACCGGCCTTCAGCGCGCGCAGGCCGGCGGCCTGGATCGCCGGGCCATCGGCCATCGGGTCGGAAAACGGCATGCCGAGCTCGATGACGTCGCTGCCCGCCTTGGGCAGTGCCTTCATGATCGACAGCGAGGTTTCGTAGTCAGGGTCGCCGCCCATGAAATAGGTCACGAGCGCCGGGCGTCCCTCGGCCTTCAGCTTTGCCATGCGGCGGTCGATGCGGGTGGTCGTCATGATCAGATCTCCATGCCCAGCATCTTGGCCACCGTATGCACGTCCTTGTCGCCACGGCCGGAGAGGTTGACGATCATCACCTTGTCCTTGCCCATCGTAGGCGCAACCTTGACCGCATGCGCGATGGCATGGGCGGATTCGAGCGCCGGGATGATGCCTTCCACCTTGGTGGTCAGCTGGAACGCCTCCAGCGCTTCGTCGTCGAGGATCGGCACATAGTCGACGCGGCCGCTGTCGCGGAGCCAGCTATGTTCGGGGCCAACGCCGGGATAGTCGAGACCGGCGGAGATCGAGTGGCCGTCGAGGATCTGGCCGTCATTGTTCTGCAACAGGTAGGTGCGGTTGCCGTGCAGCACGCCGGGGCGACCAGCGCTCATCGAGGCGCAGTGCTCGATGCCGTCGAGGCCACGTCCGCCGGCTTCGATGCCGACGATCTTGACGCTGCGGTCGTCGAGGAAAGGGTGGAACAGGCCAATGGCGTTCGAGCCGCCGCCGACGGCAGCAACGATCATGTCGGGCAGGCGCCCCTCCTGCTCGAGGATCTGGGCCCGCGCCTCGGTGCCGATCACCGACTGGAAGTCGCGGACGAGCTCGGGATAGGGGTGCGGGCCGGCGGCGGTGCCGATCAGGTAATAGGTGTCGTGCACGTTGGTGACCCAGTCACGCAACGCTTCGTTCATGGCGTCCTTCAGCGTGCCGTGGCCGGCGCTGACCGGGCGCACTTCGGCACCCAAGAGCTTCATGCGGAAGACGTTTGGCTTCTGCCGTTCGACGTCGGTGGCGCCCATATAGACGAAGCAGGGGAAGCCGAAGCGGGCGGCGACGGTTGCGGAAGCAACACCATGCTGGCCGGCGCCGGTTTCGGCGATGATACGGGTCTTGCCCATGCGCTTGGCGAGCAGGATCTGGCCCAGGCAATTGTTGATCTTGTGCGAGCCGGTGTGGTTCAGGTCCTCGCGCTTGAAATAGATCTTGGCGCCGCCCCCGAGGCCCTTCGCCGAGGAAACGTCACGAAGATGCCGGGTCAGGCCTTCGGCGTAGTAGAGCTTGGACGGCCGGCCGGCATAAAAGGTCGACAGCTCGTTGAGTTCCGCCTTGAAGGCCGGGTCGTTCTTGGCCTCGTCCCAGTGGCGCTGCAGGTCGAGGATCAGCGGCATCAGCGTCTCGGCGACGAAACGGCCGCCGAAGATGCCGAACATGCCCTGCTCGTCGGGTCCGGTGCGGAAGGAATTGGGCTCTGCCGGCTGGTTCAAGGCCGATCTCCTTGCGGCTGGAGGCTCACTCAGGCGGCGCTGTCTTCGCGCGCGGCCCGGACGGCCCTGAAGAAATTGTCGATCAGCGCCGCATCCTTGACGCCGGGTGCGCTTTCCACGCCCGAGGAAATGTCGATGCCGGGCGGGTTTGCGAGCCTGAGGGCGTCGCCGATATTGGCGGCGTTCAAACCACCGGAAAGCATGTAATCGACGGAGGCGTCAAGGCCCGCAAGCAACCGCCAGTCGAAGGAAACGCCGTTGCCGCCGGGCAATTCGGACCCCGCGGGCGGTTTGGCGTCGAATAGCAGACGATCGGCGACCTCGCCATAAGGCACGATCGCGTCGAAGTCCTGGGCTTCGCGAATGGAGAAGGCCTTCATCACAGGCAGGCCGTATCGGGCCTTTACGTCAGCCACGCGCTCGGGCGCCTCCTTGCCGTGGAGCTGCAGCATGTCGGGCTTAACGGCAGCCACGATCGCGTCGAGAAAGGCGTCGTCGGCGTCGACCGTGACGGCTACCGCCTCGGCGCGGCCTGTGGCGGACTGGCGCAGCTGCCCGGCGAGAGCGGGCGAGACGTTGCGCGGGCTTTTGGCAAAGAAGATGAACCCGACATGGCTCGCGCCATTGCCTAGAGCGGCGTCGAAGGTTTCAGCGGTGCTGAGGCCGCAGATCTTGATGTCGAGTGCCATGCGCCGGGATTGGCACGAAAAGCCGGCCGAGTCGAGAAAAGCTTGCGAAACATCGCGGTCAGGAAGCGACGCGCGGCACGGGAAAAATGGGCGATCGCCAGGCGACGCTGATGTGCGGCGATCGCCCGGAAGCGGTTGTAGTCGATTGTGTCGTGCGCTGACGGAACTGATGCGGGGTGGTGCTGACGGGACGTCATGGCTGGGTCCTCGGTGAAACCATGCCCGAGACGTATCATTTCCAGGTCTGTACATAATCAGCTATCCTGTTGGTGCATTCATGAACTGAGATCAGCAATATGGCGTCATCCGAAGACATGAAGGCCTTTGTGCGGATCGTCGATCTCGGCTCCTTCGCCAAAGCCGCCGACGACCTGCGCATCACGCCGTCGGCCCTGTCGAAACTGGTGTCGCGGCTCGAGGACCGGCTCGGTGTCCGATTGCTGACGCGCACGACACGCCGGCTGGCGCTGACCTCGGAGGGCACGCTGTTCCTCGAGCGGGCGCGCGAGGTGCTCGAACTCATCGATCTCGCTGAAGCCGACGTCGCGTCGGCGCGCGCCAGGCCCAAGGGGCTCCTGCGCGTCAATTCCAGCACCGGCTTCGCGCGCCAGACACTGCTGCACGCCATTCCGGAGTTTCTCAGGCGCTACCCCGAAGTGACTGTCGATCTCAGCCTCACTGACAAGCTTATCGATCCGGTCGCCGAGCAAGTCGATGTCGTCCTGCGCGGCAGCCCGACATCAGGGTCCGACATGGTGGCTCGCCAGCTGGCCGAAAGCCGCCGGGTGATCTGCGCAGCACCGTCCTATCTGGCGCGTGCCGGTACGCCATGTTCGGCAACCGAACTTACCGGTCACAACTGCATTCCGCTTTCGGGTCAGTCGTCGATGACGACATGGCCGCTGGCGAGTGGCGACGATCTCGTGCGCTTCCAGCCCTCCGGCAACTTCGGTTGCGACAATGTCGGCATGCTGTTCGACCTCGCCGTCCAGGGCCATGGCATCGTGCGGCTGGCGGATTTTGTCGTTGGCCAGGCGGTTCGCGAAGGCCGGTTGATCGAAATCCTCGCAGACATCAACCGCTCGGACCCGATCTCGCTCTGGGCCGTCATGCCCAAGGGTCGTTTCCGCGCGCCACGGGTTCAGGCGTTTCTGGATTTCATGGGAGAGTGGTTGGAGGCGTAGTCACCCCTTGTGGGGAGGGTCGGACCGCAGGGGTAGCGATCAGCGAGCGCTTCGTCGGATGGTGGGCGCTTCCAACCGCCGCCCGCCGCTTCGCGTCGACCTTCCCCACAAGCGGGAGGGTAGGCCCTACTCACTCAAACACGATCGCCTGCAGTGCTCCGCCATTGCGCTTGAGCCACGCCTTGCAGCGCTCGGTGTCGGGGCAGAGTTCTTCGCACAGCTTCCAGAATTTCGGGCCGTGGTTCATCTCGCGGAGATGTGCGACCTCGTGGGCGACGAGGTAGTTGATGACAGGCGTCGGCGCCATCATGATGCGCCACGAGAACGACAGAACCCCATCAGAGGTGCAGGAGCCCCAGCGGCTGGTCGTGTCGCGGAAGCGGATCGCCTTGGCGCGGCGCCCGGCGGCCTCGCTGTGCCTGGCCACCATCGCTTCGATGTCGCGCTTGGCCTCGCGCTTGAGGAAGTCGGCGATGCGGCGCGGCAAATGCGTCCGGTCGCCATGGACGACGAGCGTCGGCCCGCTTTCGTCCTGCGACTGGCGCACGGTGCCGCGCGTTCCGCCTTCGTGGATGATGAGATGCGGTACACCGCGGATCGGAATCTTGATGCCGGGACGCACCTGCGGCCGGTCGGGCACCTTGGCGAGGCGCTGTTCCAGCCAACCCTGATGACGGTCGAGAAAGCGGTCGACCTCGCCCTGGCGCAGGCCGGGCGGCACGGTGATGCGCAGGCCGCGGCCGCCGGCGTCGATGCGCAAAGTCAGCCGCCGCGCCCGGTCGTTCTCGACGATCCTGAGCGGCAGCGTGCGGCCGGCCACGACATGGTCCCGTTCCAGGACGGGTGTCGGCGCCGGCTTGGTCAGCTTGCGGAAGAAGCCAAAGGACATGGTGCGAGACTAGATGATTCGAGTGACAACGGCGCAATAGAAACGCCGGCGCAATAGAAACGGCGCCGCGATCACGGCGCCGTTGGCATTCAGCGACTTGGGGTGGCCTCAGTCGTCAAGCAGGCCCGACTTGCCGCCCTTCTTGGGCGTGACGGTCGGAGCCGTCGGCTTGTTGCGGTTGGCCATGAAGCGGTCGAAGTCGTCCTGGTCCTTGGCCCGGCGCAGTTCGCGGGCATAGGCGTCGAATTCGTCGCGCATCTCGTCGAGCTTGCGACGCTCTTCGTTCAGGCGCTCGAGTTCCTTCTCACGCCAGTCGTCGAAGGCGACGTTGCCGGTCTGGGTGTTGGCACGGTAGGAAGCCTTGCGGCAGCCGGCGAAGATGCCGTCGGTCGCACGGTTGACGTCGCGCTTGAAACCGTCAAGCCGGTCGCCCCAGATGATGTAGGCAAGCATGGCGAGGCCGAGCGGCCAGAACACCATGAAGCCGATCACCATCAACGCGATGGTTGCCGGCGTCCAAGCCGGACGGATCAGTGCAGTCGTGTTCATAGTAGATTGCCGTTCCTTTGTTCGAGGCAGCAGGGGAAAAATGCTGCTCACATCGACATGGGAAAGCAAAAATGGCGATTCAAGACGACGCCGGCCAAAACCGGACAAGGCTTTGGGAAAGCTAGCCTTTTTTGAAGTTCTCGAGCACCAGCACGACAAGCCCTGCGACCAGTCCCCAGAAGGCCGAGCCGACGCCGAGCAAAGTCAGCCCCGATGCGGTGACGACGAAAGCGATCGTCGCCGCCATGCGGTGATGGTCGTCCTTGAGCGCAATGGCGAGTGCATTGGCCAGCGACGACACCAACCCGAGCCCGGCAACAAGCACGATCAAGCTCGGCGGCAGCACGGCAAACACCGCCACCAGAGACGCGCCGAACGCGGCGAAGACAAGATAGGCGAGCGCATAGAATGGCCCGGTCTTCCAGCGCTCCTTCATGTCGGGGTGCACGTCTGGACCGGTGCAGATCGCAGCCGAGATCGCGGCGAGGTTGGTGGTCGAGGCGCCGAATGGCGCCGACAGCACCGAAAGCAGCCCGGTCACCCCGATCAGCGGGCCGGGCTCGGGGTTGTAGCCGGCGGCGCGCAGCACGGCGAGGCCGGACAGGTTCTGCGAGGCCATGGTGACGAGATAGAGCGGCAGCGCCAGGCCGATCGTCGCGGTCAGCGTGAATTCGGGCGCGATCAGCGTCAGTGTCGACAGTTCCGGCACGGGCAGAGTGCCGACGCGGCCGGTGAGGAATGCAGCAAGCCCGCCGCCAACCAGCACCACCAGCACCGACAATGCCGGATTGTAGAGCCGGACCAGGAAGAACGCGCCGATCAGCGGCAGGATCAGCCACGGGTCAGTGGGCACGGCCTTGGCGGCATTGATGGCGAAGGTGACGACGATGCCGGCCAGCATGCCCGAGGCGACGGAGGCCGGGATGCGCGAGATCAGCTGCGTCAGCGGCTTGATCAGCCCGGTCAGCACCAGGAGCACGCCTGTCACCAGGAAGGCGCCGACAGCCTCGTTGATGGTAAAGCCGCTGCTCGCGGCGATCAGCGCCGCACCCGGCGTCGACCAGGCCGAGATGACCGGCATTCTGGTCCGCCAAGACAGCCAGGCCGTCTCGAAGGCCATGGCGAGGCAGATGGCGGTGACCCAGCTCGCCGTCTGCACCTGCGTCGCGCCGACCGCGTCGGCGGCGGCGACGATGATGGCGAGTGTACTGCCGAAGCCGACGATGGCCGCGACAAAGGCCGAGATCGGGATCGAGATGCGCATCGGCTCAGCCGGCCCGCGCGATGGTTTCGCCGACTGCGCGGGTCAGCAGCTCGAGATCCTGGGGCCGTGACAGGCGATGATCGCCGTTTGGCACCAGCGACAGCGTTGCGTCGTCGGCGGGCAGAAGGCTCATCAGCTTCAGCGCATGGCTGTGCGGCACGTCGGGGTCGGCAAGGCCCTGGATGATGTGGACGGGGCAATGGGTGTGGATCGGCCCTGTCATGACGAGGTTGTTGCGGCCGTCCTCGATCAGCGCGCGGGTGTAGATATAGGGCTCCGGCGAATAGTCCGACGGTTCCTCGAAATAGCCTTTCTTGGCCAGGTCCCTGCGCTGGGCCTCGGTCAGTTCGGGCTCGATCAACTCGGCGGTGAAGTCCGGCGCCGGCGCCAGCAGCACCAGTCCGGCGACGCGGTCACCCTCGCCCGCTTTGTTTAGCTCGGCGTTCATCCTGAGCGCGATCCAGGCGCCCATCGACGAGCCGACGAGCACCTGCGGCCCTGTCGTGAACGCGCGGAACACCGCAAGGCTTTCGGCCAGCCACCTGGAGATCGTGCCGTCGGCAAAGGCGCCGCCGCTCTCACCATGGCCGGAATAGTCGTGGCGCAGGAAGGCGCGCCCTTCGCCCGCCGCCCACGCGGCCAGAGCCTCGGCCTTGGTGCCCAGCATGTCGGACTTGTAGCCGCCGAGCCAGACCACGCCCGGCGCCTGGCCCGGCTGGTACCTCAAGGCGATACGGTTGCCTTCGACCTCGATGAAGTCCGGTGCGCTTGCAGTCATGTCAAATCCCCTTGGCTGGGACTTGTGGCACAGCCGGCCTGATGCGGAAAGTGCCCCAAGAATCGTTATTTTGGGGCAGTTCGCATGCGCAGAAGCAGGTGATTTGTTGCGAGTGCTGTGTTATTGACTTCGCCCGCGCGCTACCCACATTGGCGCGTCAGACATTCAACAACGTCAATGGCTCGAGGAGACCACGACCATTCGCAGACCTTTTAAAGCAGCCGCGCCTACCAAGGACGGCCCGCGTTCCAACCGTGACATCCGGGTTCCCCGGGTCCAACTGATCGACGTCGACGGTTCGAACCGTGGCGATGTTTCCATCAACGACGCACTCCTGGCCGCCGAAGAGGCAGGCCTCGATCTCGTAGAGATTTCCCCCAACGCCACGCCGCCCGTCGTCAAGATCCTTGACCTCGGCAAGCTGAAATACGCCAACCAGAAGAAGGCGGCCGAGGCGCGCAAGAACCAGAAGGTCATCGAGATCAAGGAGATCAAGATGCGCCCGAACATCGACAGCCATGACTACGAGACCAAGATGAAGGCGGTGCGACGCTTCTTCGAGGAAGGCGACAAGGTCAAGCTGACGTTGCGTTTCCGTGGCCGCGAAATGGCGCATATGGAACTCGGCATGCAGCTTCTCAACAAGGTGCGCGAGGAAGTCGCCACCATCGCCAAGGTCGAAGCCGAGCCCAAGCTCGAAGGCCGTCAGATGATGATGGTGCTGGCGCCACGCTGATGCCATGTTGCGCGCCCAGACGGGCGCGCAATGCACCGATGCCCCGGCATCCGCCGGGGCTATTTTCCCCGACAGTGGTGCCAAAAGGCTGACCTGCCCGCGCAGGGCGGCTGGAGTGTTTGGCCGCATGAGCAACGACGACACATCAGGCCTGGGCCGGTACCAGAGCATGCGCCGCCTCGTGTTGGCCGTGCTGATCGTTGCGATGTTCGCGGCCTTGCTGTTCGGCCAGTCGACCTTTCCGCCCGACACCACCGTCCACGAAGTCGTCGAGATGGTCGGCATCCTTTTGATCTTCCTCGGCATCGTCGGCCGCCTGTGGTGCACGCTCTATATCGGCGGGCGCAAATCGGGTGAGGTCGTCACCGGCGGGCCCTATTCGATGACCCGCAACCCGCTCTACGTCTTTTCGACGCTGGCGGCCGCCGGCGTCGGCGCGCAGATGGGGTCGATCGTCGCCACGATCGGCTTTGCCGTACTGTGCGCGCTGGCCTTCCATGTGGTCATTCTGCGTGAGGAGCGGCATCTCGAAGCGCTTTTCGGCGCCGCCTACAAGGCCTATGTCGAAAGGGTGCCGCGTTTCTTCCCGAAGCTCTCGCTCTATCAGGAAGGCGACACTGGCAGTTTCCGGCCCAAGCTTTTGCTCAACACCTTGCTCGACGGCCTGGTGTTTCTCGTCGCCCTGCCCGTTTTCGAGCTGATCGACCACGCCCAGGTCACCGGCGCGCTACCGGTGCTGTTCCGCCTCCCCTGAGGCCGCGGAAACATTGCGGTTGCGGCCGTTTCAGGGTGTTGCACTGCGCCAAACTTCCGCGTATATAGCCGCGTCCCAGAACCGCCCGGCAGGGCATGCCGTGGCGGTTTCATTTGCTTTTCGGGCTTTGGTCGGCCTGAAAACAACAACATGAAGGGATTTCGAAGCACTTTCGGGTGCCGCGGGATCCTGAAGAACGGAGTAGCAAAATGCCCAAGATGAAGACCAAATCGGCTGCCAAGAAGCGGTTCAAGGTTACCGCGACTGGCAAGGTCCTGGCGGCTGCCGCAGGCAAGCGCCATGGCATGATCAAGCGTTCCAACAAGTTCATTCGCGATGCTCGCGGCACGATGGTTCTGGCTGAACCGGATGCCAAGAAGGTCATCAAGAATTTTCTGCCGAACGGCCTCTGAGCCCGGCCTGGACAACGTTTAAGGAGATCATGACATGGCACGCGTCAAAAGGGGCGTAACCGCCCACGCCAAGCACAAGAAGGTTCTCGAGCAGGCCAAGGGTTTCTACGGCCGCCGCAAGAACACCATCCGCATTGCCAAGCAGGCGGTGGAAAAGTCGAAGCAGTACGCTTACCGCGACCGCAAGAACCGCAAGCGCAACTTCCGCGCCCTGTGGGTCCAGCGCATCAACGCCGCGGTCCGCGAGCACGGCCTGACATATGGCCGCTTCATCGACGGCCTGAACAAGGCCAACATCGAGATCGATCGCAAGATCCTCTCCGACATGGCTATCCATGAGCCGCAGGCATTCGCCGCACTCGTGGCCAAGGCCAAGGTTGCTCTTGAGTACCTCAAGAACACCACGCCAAATGCTTTTGAAAGCGCTGTAGCTTAACCAGCGCCTTCCCAAGCATCACAGACTTGATTTGGGGAACCCGCGCTGGCACGGCTGGCGCGGGTTTTTCTTTTGCCGCAACGAACGGCCGCAGGGCCGCAACGGAACTGGACCATGAGCGATCTTGAAACTCTCGAACAATCGCTGCTGAGCGACATCGCTTCGGCCTCCGACGAGCAGGCGGTCGAGGCGGTGCGCGTCGCCGCCCTCGGCAAGAAGGGCTCGGTCTCGGAGATGCTGAAGACCCTCGGCGCGATGAGCGCCGAAGAGCGCCAGACCAAGGGGCCGGCGATCAACGGCCTGAAGAACCGGGTCACCGACGCGCTCTCGGCCCGCAAGAGCGAGTTGCGCGATGTCGCCATTACCGCCCGCCTCGTCGCCGAGAAGATCGATGTCACCTTGCCGGTGCGTCAGTCGCCGGCCGAGCGCGGCCGCATCCATCCAATCAGCCAGGTCATCGACGAGATCGCGGCGATTTTTGGCGACCTCGGCTTTGCCATCGCCGAAGGTCCCGATGTCGAGACCGACCACTACAATTTCACCGCGCTCAACTTCCCCGTCGGCCACCCGGCGCGCGAGATGCACGACACGTTCTTCTTCCCGCCCGACCAGAATGGCGAGCGCAAGCTTTTGCGCACCCACACCTCGCCGGTGCAGATCCGCACCATGGAGACGCAGAAGCCGCCGATCCGCATCGTCATTCCCGGCAAGACCTATCGCCAGGATTCGGACGCCACGCACTCGCCGATGTTCCATCAGGTCGAGGGCCTGGTGATCGACAAGACCGCCAACATCGCCAACATGAAGTGGGTGCTGGAGGAGTTCTGCAAGGCGTTCTTCGAGGTCCCCTCGGTCACGATGCGCTTCCGTCCGTCCTTCTTCCCGTTCACCGAGCCGAGCCTCGAGGTCGACATCCAATGCGACCGTTCGCGTCCCGGCGAAGTACGTTTCGGCGAAGGCAACGACTGGATGGAGATCCTCGGCTGCGGCATGGTGCACCCGAACGTGCTGCGCCATGGCGGCCTCGATCCCGACGAGTATCAGGGCTTCGCCTGGGGCATGGGTATCGACCGCATCGCCATGCTGAAATACGGCATGCCCGATCTGCGCGCTTTCTTCGACGCCGATGTCCGCTGGCTCCAGCACTATGGCTTCCGCCCGCTCGACATGCCGACCCTGTTCGGTGGCCTGAGCGCATGAGTGACGCTGCCGACCGATATGCCGGTGCGGTGACCTTCGCCTTCGGCGACAGCCCGGAGCTCGCCGACGAGCTGCTGGCGCTGGTGCTGTCAGGGCGTAAGACCGCGACCTGCGGCGCCTTGCGCGACTACGGCGGCGCTGAGCCGGTGCCCGAGGTCGGCCGCAGGGATGTCGTGCTCGACGGCCAGGGCCGCCGTGCCGCTGTCATCGAAACCGTCGAGGCGATCCAGCGCCGCTTCGACGAGGTCGATGCGGAGTTTGCCGCCGCGGAAGGCGAGGGTGACCTGTCCTATGAATATTGGCGTCAGGCCCACGAGGCCTATTTCGCCCGCAATGGCGGCTTTTCGCCTGACATGATTTTGGTTTGTGAGCGGTTCCGGGTGGTGGAAGTGCTCGACCGCAACGACACGAAACGAGTGAACCCATGAAATTCACCCTCTCCTGGCTCAAGGATCATCTCGACACCGACGCCTCGCTCGACCAGATCGTCGAGCGCCTGACGTCGATCGGCCTCGAAGTTGAGTCCGTCGACGACAAGGCGGCCCTCAAGCCTTTCGTCATTGCCAAGGTGCTGACGGCAAACAGGCATCCCGACGCCGACAAGCTGCAGGTTCTCACCGTCGACACCGGTGACGGCAAGCCCGTCCAGGTGGTCTGCGGCGCGCCCAATGCACGGGCCGGGCTGATCGGCGCCTTCGCCGCTCCCGGCGCCTATGTGCCCGGCATCGACGTGACGCTGTCGGTCGGCAAGATCCGCGGCGTTGAAAGCCACGGCATGATGTGCTCCGAGCGCGAGCTTCAGCTGTCGGATGAGCATAATGGCATCATCGACCTGCCGGCTGATGCGCCGGTCGGCACGTCCTTCGCGGCCTACGCGCATCTCGACGACCCGGTCATCGAGATCAACCTGACGCCGAACCGTCCCGACGCCACCAGCGTCCATGGCATCGCCCGCGATCTCGCGGCGTCCGGCCTCGGCACGCTCAAGGGCGGTAAGGTCGAGCCGGTCGCCGGTGATGGCGAATGCCCGGTCAAGGTGTCGATCGAGGCGCCGGAGCTCTGCCCGGGTTTCGCGCTGCGCCTTGTGCGCGGCGTCAAGAACGGTCCCTCGCCCAAATGGATGCAGCAGCGCCTGCTGGCCATCGGCCTCAGGCCCATCAACGCGCTGGTCGACATCACCAATTACGTCACCTTCGACCATGGCCGTCCGCTGCACGTCTTCGACGCCAGCAAGGTTGCCGGCAATCTCGTCGTCCGCCGTGGCCGCGAAGGCGACAAGGTGCTGGCGCTCGACGGCCGCGAATACGCGCTGACATCGGAGATGTGCGTCATCGCGGATGACAATGGCGTCGAATCCATCGCCGGCGTCATGGGCGGCGAGCATTCGGGCTGCGACGAGAACACGACGGACGTGCTGATCGAGTCGGCGCTGTGGGCCCCGCTCAACGTCGCCCGTACCGGCCGCACGCTCGGCATCATCACCGATGCGCGCTACCGCTTCGAGCGTGGTGTCGACCCCGAATTCATGGTTCCGGGTGTCGAGCTGGCAACGAAGCTGGTGCTGGAACTCTGCGGTGGCCAGCCGACCAGGACCGATGTGACAGGTTATGCCGGTCACACGGCCAAGGTCGTCTCCTTGCCATTGTCCGAGGTCAAGCGCCTGACCGGTATCGAGGTGCCGAAGGCCGAGAGCCTCGACATCCTCACCCGCCTCGGCTTTGGCGTGAGCGGCGATGGCGACGTCGTCGAGGTTTCCGTGCCGTCCTGGCGTCCCGACGTCGACGGCAAGGCCGACCTGGTCGAGGAGGTCATGCGCATCCACGGCGTCGACAACATCGCGCCGCAGCCGCTGGGCGCGCATGACGCCGTCAACGGCAAGATCCTGACCACGCTGCAGATTCGCACCCGCTCGGCGCGGCGCGCGCTCGCCGTGCGCGGCATGATGGAGGCCGTCACCTGGTCGTTCATCCCGGCCAGGCACGCCGAGCTGTTCGGCGGCGGCCAGGACAGCCTCAAGCTGTCGAACCCGATCGCAGCGGACATGTCCGACATGCGGCCGTCGCTGCTGCCCGGCCTGATCGCCGCTGCCCAGCGCAATGCCGACCGCGGCCTCGGCGACGTCGCCCTGTTCGAGGTCTCCGGCACCTATGAGAACGACACGGCCGAAGGCCAGCGTCGCGTCGCCTCTGGTATCCGCCGCGGCACCGCCAAGCTTGAGGGCTCGGGCCGCAACTGGTCGGGCAATGCCGGCAATGTCGGCGTATTCGACGCCAAGGCCGATGCCATCGCCGCACTCGAAGCCTGCGGCGCACCCGTCGATCGGCTGCAGATCGAGACCGGCGCGCCGGCATGGTATCACCCGGGCCGCTCGGGCGTGATCAAGCTCGGCCCCAAGGTCGTGCTCGGCGCCTTCGGCGAATTCCATCCGAGGACGCTCGAAGGCCTCGACGTGTCGGGCCCGCTCTGCGGCTTCGAGGTCTATGTTGATGCCATCCCCGAACCCAAGGCCAAGCCGACCAAGACCAAGCCGAAGCTCGAATTGTCGGCCTTCCAGGCCGTAAAGCGCGACTTCGCCTTCGTCGTCGACAAGGCGGTCGAGGCCGGCACATTGACGCGTGCCGCCCTCGCCGCCGACAAGAAGCTGATCACGGGCGTCTCGGTCTTCGACGTCTTCGAAGGCGCATCGCTCGGCGAAGGCAAGAAGTCGATCGCCATCGAGGTGTCGATCCAGCCGGTCGAGAAGACGCTGACCGACCAGGATTTCGAGGCGCTCGCGGCGCGCATCGTCGAGAACGTCAAGAAGCAGACCGGCGGCGCGCTCAGGAGCTGATCGTTCTCGGGGTGCAGGATGGAGCATCTGCGATACAAGGGCCTGCCGTTTGAAGACCAGCGGCAGGTCCTGCTCGATATCCTCCTTGCCGACCCGATCGTCCGTCCGGCACTCGCCGTGGCCGAGAAACTCGCTCTGCCACAGTGGATGCTGGTTTCGGGTGCGCTCTACAACAGCGTCTGGAACCATCTGACCGGCCGCCCCGCCGGGCACGGCATCAAGGATCTCGACCTGTTCTATTTCGACGGCGCCGACCTCTCCTGGGAGGCCGAAGACGTGCATATCCGCCGGGGCAACGAGGCCTTTGCGCATCTGCCGCTGCCGGTCGAGATCCGAAACCAGGCCCGCGTGCATCTCTGGTTCGAGGATCATTTCGGCTCGCCGCGCGCTCCGCTCGGGTCGAGCGCCGAGTCGCTCGAGCATTTCGCTTCGCGCACCCATGCAGTCGGCCTCGCCCTTGTCGACGGCGCTGCGCGGGTCTGGGCGCCGTTCGGCCTCGACGATGTTTTTGCCTTCCGGATCACGCCCAATCATCGCAACGACAACCGCGCCACCCACGAGGCCAAGGGCCGGCGCGCCAGGGAGATGTGGCCGGAGGTCACCGTCTTGGACTGGTAGGCCTCTGTTCCGGGACGAATTCCGCTCCAGATTCGTTGTGCGACCGAGGTGCCGTCGATGCTGCGCAACACCACTACCCGCTACGGCTGGGCGGCGATCGTCCTGCACTGGCTGATCGCGGCTCTGTTCATCGGCCAGTTCGCGCTCGGGCTGGTCATGGTCCGCATGACCAGCCAACGCACCTCCTTCGAGCTGATCCAGCTGCACAAGTCCTTCGGCTTCCTGCTGCTCGGGCTGGTGCTGCTCCGCATCGGCTGGCGGCTCGGCAACCTGAGCCCCGAGCTGCCCGACGAAGTCGACCCGCTGGAGCGCAAGGCAGCACCCACGGTGCATCTCCTGCTCTATGCCGCGCAGCTCGTCGTGCCGCTGTCCGGCTGGGCGCTGGTGTCGGTTTCGGTACTCGAAATCCCGTCGGTGCCGTTCAATCTTTTCGTCATGCCGCATCTGCCGTTGCAGGTTTCCGATGCGGCCGAGACATTCTGGGTCTTCGGCCACAAATGGCTGGCCTATGCCGGCATCGCGCTGGTTGTGCTGCACATTCTGGCGGCGCTCCGGCACCATTTCTGGCTGCGTGATGTCGTGCTGGTTCGGATGATCTCGCCATTTTTCGCGAGGTCCCCACGAAAGCCGGAATAGCAGCTGCAATCCGTTCGTTTGTCTCGGTGCATGGCCCGGATGGGCCTTGCCATCAGGGAGCATGATGAGATGTCCGTGCATGTTTTTGGGCGTGTTTTGGGCGCTGCAGCCCTCATTGCGGTCGGTCTGCTCGGCGACACTGCCTCGGCGGTGGCGCTGTCCGATGCGGCCGGGCGCTATGCCGTTTCCAACAACGGTTCGAGCATCCGCTTTGCCATCGGCAAGATCGGCGGCGGCGGGCTCTCCGGCGCTTTCGGCCAGTTCAAGGGGACGATCCGCATCGACGGCGGCGACATTGCCCGTTCGAAGGTCGACATCACCATCTTTCCCGAAAGCGTCGGCACCGGTCAGGGCCGTATCGACGCCTTCCTGAAGTCGGACGCCGTCTTCGACGTCGCCAATTCACGTGAGATCACCTTCCGCTCGACCAGTGTCCGGCGCACCGGCGACAATTCGGCTGTCATCACCGGCCAGCTGACGGCGCGCGGCCACACCAACACCGAAAAGTTCACCGCCGAGCTGCAGGGCCTGAAGGGCGGACAGATCCGTTTCCGGGTCAGCGGCCAGGTGTTCCGCTCGCGTTACCAGATGGATGTCGGCACGCCGATCTATTCCAACATCGTTGCCTTCGACATGGAGTTCAGTGGCCGCCGCGGCTAAACAAGATAGGCTCTGGCATTTGGCGGCGGCTTCCGCCAATCTCCCGAAGCGGGCAATTGGGCCAGCTTTTTCCTTGTGTCCGGAGGCCAGATGTTTCGTTGGGGCGTACTTTCGACAGCCAAGATCGGCCGTGACCAGCTGTTGCCGGCGATCGCCGATTCCGACAATGGCGTGCTGGCCGCGGTCGCCAGCCGCGACGTCGGCAAGGCGCGAGCCCTGGCCGACCGCTTCGGCGCAGCACATGCCTTCGGCTCCTATGACGCGCTGCTTGCCTCCGACACCGTCGACGGCGTCTACATTCCGCTGCCGACCTCGCAACATCTCGAATGGGCGGCAAAGGCGGCCGAGGCCGGGAAGCACGTGCTGGTCGAAAAGCCGTTGGCGCTGAAGGCCGAGGACATCGCGCCGCTGATCGCCATCCGCGACCGCAACAAGGTGATCGTCTCTGAAGCCTTCATGGTCACCTATCATCCGCAATGGCTGAAGGTGCGCGACCTGATCGCAGCCGGGGCCATCGGCAAGCTCAAGCACGTCCAGGGCGCGTTTTCCTATTTCAACGTCGACCCCAACAACATGCGCAACCAGCTCGATCTCGGCGGCGGCGCCCTGCCCGATATAGGCGTCTACCCGACGGTCACGACGCGCTTTTCGACCGGCAAGGAGCCGGTGCGGGTGCAGGCGAGCATCGAACGCGACCCGAAATTCGGTACCGACATCTACTCCAGCGTCCGCGCCGATTTCGGCGATTTCGAACTTTCCTTTTATCTCTCGACCCAGCTCGCCAACCGCCAGCTGATGGTCTTCCACGGCGACAAGGGCTTCATCGAGATCCATGCGCCGTTCAATGCCGGGCTCTACGACCATCACCGCGTCGAGCTGCACAATGCCGGCCACAACGAGGCGACGGTGTTCCGCTTCCCCGGCGCTCAGCAGTACCGGCTGCAGGTCGAGACCTTTGTCCGCGCAGCGCAAGGGGGTGGAGACCACGTCTTCTCGCTCGAGCAGTCGGTGCTCAACCAGAAGGTCATCGATGCCATCTTCCGCGCCGGCGACCGTGACGGCTGGGAGGAGGTCTAGGCCATTGGGCCTCCGGGCTTTCGAGCCTGCCCACCATCGGCCGGGCGAAGGCTGTCGTTTGCGCCATGCTGTGCTAGGGAGCGCCGCATGAAGTCGGACAATGAAGGCGCGCGGCGATGATTCCCTGGGTAGTGCTCGACACGGCGAAGATTCCCGGCGGCGGCGAACTGCGGCTCAAGCAGCGCGGCACCGAGTTCTCGATCATGCTCGGCAGCAACGAGCTGATGAACAGCCGGCTGAGCGGCTCCGAGGAAGCGCTGGCCAAACTCGCCCATGAGCGCATCGGTGGCCGTTCCAAGCCCAACATCCTGATCGGCGGCCTCGGCATGGGTTTCACCTTGCGCGCAGCCCTTGCCTTGTTCGGCCGGGATGCCCGCATCGTCGTCGCCGAACTGGTATCAGAGGTCATCGCCTGGGCGCGCGGGCCGATGGCCGAACTCTTCGCCGGCTGCCTCGACGACCCGCGCGTCGAAATAGTGGAGGGCGATGTCGGCAAGCTCATCCGCGATGGCATGGGCGACTATGACGCCATTCTGCTCGACGTCGACAACGGTCCCGAGGGCCTGTCGCGCGACGCCAATGACAGCCTTTACAACTATACCGGGCTCTATGCTGCGAAGACCGCGCTGAAGCCGGGCGGCGTGCTGATCGTCTGGTCGCAAGGCCCCGACAAGTCGTTTTCGCGGCGCTTGCATGAAAGCGGCTTCGTAACCGACGAGGTCAAGGTCCGTGCCAGCACCAAGGGCAGCGGCGCTCGCCATGTCGTCTGGGTGGCGGCCAATCGCGGCGCGACGGCGGTGAAGGGGCGGAGATAGGGCGGCGCCCCTTCTTCAGTGTTGATGGGAAGTCACTCACTCCGGGTGAGCGAAGCGACACCCGGGCGCGATTGATCGGTTCGGCCACCCATGAAGCCAAGTTGCGATCCTTCGCACCCCTCTGGCCTGCCGGCCATCTCCCACACAAGGAGGGAGATTGGTCTCGTCGCCGGCGGTGCTCATCCTGCTGTATTGCAGGGATAAGCTTTGCGGCCTTATCGATTGGTCGCGGCGCCGATGACAGCTAAGATCGCCTGCAGGTCAGAAGGATCGTTGGTGACGAGCCACCCTGTTCAAAATCTCTCCACTTCGGCGCAAAAAATCACCACCACACGCCGCCGCGGGTCACCCGGATGCGCGGGCGACCTTTGTCGGGTGGGTTGAGCGAGGCGTCGCAGGCGGGACGGCTGTCGTCGGCGAAGTCGGTGTTGGCGGCATTGATGAAGCCGCGCGCGCCTTGCGGCAAATACGTGCCGGGGCGGGCGCGGATCTTGGGGATCATCGACGGTCGGGCGCCATGCGGCACAGCGGCGCTGTCGGCTGTAACGATGGGCTCCGGCGCCCCGGTGGTTTTCAGCGCCCTGAGCCGGGCGACGCGGTCGGCGGTGAGCGGGTGGGTGCGCAGCACCGAGGGGTCGGGGATGCGGCCGCTGGGCAGGAGGATGTTTTCCCACACCCTGCCCTGGGCACGTTCGAGCTTGGTCAACGCCGAGGCGAGGCCGTCCGGGTCGCCGGTGAGGATGGCGGCGCCAAGATCGGCGTCGAACTCGCGGGTGCGCGACAGCGCCATCTGCAGCAGGCCGCCGACGGTGGGTGCGGCAAGCAGCACCAGCACGGCGAGCCAGGGCACCTGGGTGCCGAAACCGCCGGCAAAACCGAACAGATTGGAAACAGCGAGACCAGGCCGACAGTCGACATGAACGAGGTGAAGCGCGACACCATGTCGGCGAAGGCCATGACCTTCACGTCTTCATGGGCGATGTGGCTGATCTCATGGGCGAGCACGCCGGCGAACTCGCGCGGGGTCAGGTTGCGGGCAAGCGCGTCAGTCACGGCGATGGCCGCGTCGTTGCGACGGCCGACGGCAAACGCGTTCATCATCTTCGACGGGATGACATAGAGTTTTGGCACCGCAGGCAGCTCGGCGCGGCGGGCGAGCTCTTCGACGATGCGGAAGCCGGCGGGGAAGTCGGCCGGCGTGACCTGCCGCGCCTTGTACATTGACAGCACCATCTGCGGGCTGATGCGCCGCACCGCCCACATGGAAAGCGCGCCAAAGACAAGGGCATAGAGGATGCCGGTGCTGCCTGCGAAGGCCCAGGCGGTGACCCCGAGCAGGAGCAGGCTGCCGGCGCCGAGCAGCCATGTTTGCGCCGTGTTCAGCGCGCGATTGCGTCGGCGTTCGAAAAGGTTGATGGATTGTAGCTCGCTCATGCCCCAAATATGAGCTTGTCACAGGCTTTTGCCGAGTCCCCTGCACGGAAAGTTGCAGAACGCTTGCGCTGTCAGGAGCCTGTTCTTATATACGCCGCAACACCGCTTCGGCCCGGAAAACCGGTATCTGGAGCGGCATTTCGAGTGAACAGGGGCTTTCGTCGGAACGCCTTCATGGGTCCAGAGAGCCTGCTTAGCGGAGAGAAGTACTAAAATGGCAAAAGTTATCGGCATCGATCTGGGAACGACCAATTCCTGCGTCGCCGTCATGGACGGCAAGGACGCGAAAGTCATCGAGAACGCGGAAGGCGCGCGCACGACCCCTTCCATTGTCGCCTTCAGCGGCGACGGCGAGCGTCTCGTCGGCCAGCCGGCCAAGCGCCAGGCGGTCACCAACCCTGAAAACACCGTCTTCGCGGTCAAGCGCCTGATCGGCCGTCGCTACGACGATCCGGTCACCGAAAAGGACAAGAAGCTGGTCCCCTATCACATCGTGAAGGGTGACAATGGCGACGCCTGGGTGGAAGCCGGCGACAAGAAGCAGTCGCCCAGCCAGATCTCGGCGATGATCCTGCAGAAGATGAAGGAAACGGCGGAAGCCTATCTCGGCGAGAAGGTCGAGAAGGCCGTCATCACCGTTCCGGCCTATTTCAACGACGCCCAGCGCCAGGCCACCAAGGACGCCGGCAAGATTGCCGGTCTGGAAGTGCTGCGCATCATCAACGAGCCGACCGCAGCTGCGCTGGCCTATGGCCTCGACAAGACCGAAGGCAAGACGATTGCCGTCTATGACCTTGGCGGCGGCACCTTCGATATCTCGGTTCTCGAGATCGGCGACGGCGTGTTCGAGGTGAAGTCGACCAACGGCGACACCTTCTTGGGCGGCGAAGACTTCGACATGCGCCTGGTCGAGTACCTGGCGGCCGAGTTCAAGAAGGAACAGGGCATCGACCTGAAGAACGACAAGCTTGCCCTGCAGCGCCTCAAGGAAGCTGCGGAGAAGGCTAAGATCGAGCTGTCGTCGACGACCCAGACTGAAATCAACCTGCCCTTCATCACCGCTGACGCGACCGGCCCGAAGCACCTGACGCTGAAGCTGTCGCGCGCCAAGTTCGAACAGTTGGTCGACGACCTCGTCCAGCGCACGATCGAGCCGTGCAAGGCAGCGCTCAGGGATGCCGGCCTGAAGGCAGGCGAGATCGACGAAGTGGTCCTGGTCGGCGGCATGACCCGCATGCCCAAGATCCAGGAGATCGTGAAGCAGTTCTTCGGCAAGGAGCCGCACAAGGGCGTCAACCCCGACGAGGTGGTTGCTCTCGGTGCTGCCATCCAGGCCGGCGTGCTGCAGGGCGACGTCAAGGACGTGCTGCTGCTCGACGTGACCCCGCTGTCTCTGGGCATCGAGACGCTGGGCGGCGTGTTCACCCGCCTGATCGAGCGCAACACCACGATCCCGACCAAGAAGAGCCAGGTCTTCTCGACTGCCGAGGACAGCCAGTCGGCGGTGACCATCCGCGTCTTCCAGGGCGAGCGTGAAATGGCTGCCGACAACAAGATGCTCGGCCAGTTCGACCTGGTCGGCATTCCGCCCGCACCGCGCGGCGTGCCGCAGATCGAAGTGACCTTCGACATCGACGCCAACGGCATCGTCAACGTCTCGGCCAAGGACAAGGGCACCGGCAAGGAGCACCAGATCCGCATCCAGGCATCTGGCGGTCTGTCCGACGCCGACATCGAGAAGATGGTCAAGGACGCCGAGGTCAATGCCGAGGCCGACAAGAAGCGCAAGGCACTGGTCGAGGCACGTAACCAGGCCGAAAGCCTGCTGAATTCCTCGGAGAAGTCGCTCAAGGAATATGGCGACAAGGTCACCGAAGCAGACCGCACTGCGATTTCGGATGCGATCGCAGCCCTGAGGACCGCGACCGAAGGCGACGACGCCGAAGCGATCAACGCCAAGTCGCAGGCGCTTGCCGAAGCTTCGATGAAGCTCGGCCAGGCCATGTACGAGGCTTCGCAGAAGGAAGCGGCCGAATCCGACGCCGCCGCCGATGCTGCCAAGGACAGCGACGTGGTCGACGCCGATTTCGAAGAGATCGACGACAACGACGACAAGAAGAAGTCGGCCTGATCGGATCGACATCCAGTCTAATCGGAAAGCCCGGCCATTGCGCCGGGCTTTTCTTTTGCGTCAAATACAGAGACTGTCGGCGTTTAAGCTTAAGGAAAGAATGTACAGGCAGGCTGTGGCTGGACCCGGCCGAGAGTTGACCTCGGCGGTGCGGTGGTGGAGGGCGGCATGCACTTCAGGACGCTCGAAATCTGGCGGCTGGCCGCAGCTCTTACCGTGATGATGTGGCATTTTCTGCGCTATGCGCCGCCCGGACACGAGGCGGCGAGCAATGCGCTCTACCGGCTGATGCCGCTGATGGAAATGTTCTTCATGATCTCCGGCTTCCTGATCATGCTGCGTTATGCCGACACGCTTTTGGCCGAGCCGGGATCGTTCCGCCGCTTCATCGTGCGCCGTCTGGCCCGGCTCTATCCGCTCTATCTGGTGACGCTGCTGTTCTTCTGCGTGGTTGCCGCGGCCCTGCATTTCGGCCTGGTGCAGACCCAGCAGCCCGAGCGTTATGCCTGGGCGGCGCTGCCAGCCAACCTGCTGCTGGTCCAGGCCTGGGGCCTGACCGACAATCTGACCTTCAACTATGTCAGCTGGACGCTGTCGGCAGAGTGGTTCTGCTATCTCGCCCTGCCCGTCATCGTCCTGGCTTATCGCCGCCACGGCAGGTTGGGACTGGCTGTGGTGGCGGCGTCCGCCGTCTCTGGGCTGGAGTTGGCGGTGATGCTGGGCTGGATCCCGTTTCCGAGCTGGCTCGAGGCCAACACCTGGGGCGCCTATCGCGCCTTTGCCGATTTCGCACTCGGCGCGATGGTGGCGGTGGCCATGCGGGACTCCAGGCTCAAGTTGTCGAGCCACCTGCCCGGCTGGCTGACCTTTGCCCTGGCGATCGCGGCAATGGCGACCCAGCAGAACGCCTATGTGATCGTGCTCTTGCTGGCGGCGGCGATGTTCCTCGCCGCCCTTGCCGAGCGCAACAATCCCGATGGCGCGCTTTATCTCAAGCCGTTGCATCCGTTCGGCCGCGTCTCGTTCGGCATCTACATGATCCACCCTGTCATCGAGACGCTGCTTTTGGCGCTAGTTTGGCGCAAGCTGGTCGAACCGCTCGAGGTGATCGGCTTCTACACCTTCTGGCTGGTGCCGGCGGCAACCGTCATGGTGGTGGCGATGGCCTCCGACCGCTACTTTGAGGGGCCGGTGAGCCAGTATCTCAATTCCCGGGTTGGGGGTGGAAAAACCTAAAGCGGCACGTCGCCGTATCGCTTGAGCGGCCCCAAGGCCACAATGGCTGCAAATTTAGCCGATTTTCTGCCGAAATCTGCCGCTTCGGCCAACCGGCCTATGGCATACCGGCGCATGGTTTACTAAATCGGGGCCTATTACCACCGATGGCGCAATCCGGTGGATCGCGCCGAGGCAGTGACGGGAAGATATGAAAGCTGATTTCTACGAAACGCTGGGTGTCCAGAAGGGCGCCGACGAGAAGGAGCTGAAGTCGGCCTTCCGCAAGCTTGCCATGCAGTTCCACCCCGACCGCAATCCGGGCGACGACGCGAGTGAGCACAAGTTCAAGGAAATCAACGAAGCCTACGAGACGTTGAAGGACCCGCAGAAGCGCGCCGCCTATGACCGCTTCGGCCACGCCGCCTTCGAGAATGGCGGCATGGGCAATGGCGGCGGCCACGGCTTTGGCGCCGGCGGCTTCGCCGACATCTTCGAGGACATCTTCGGCGACATGATGGGCGGCGGGCGCCGTCGCTCCTCGGGTGGCCGCGAGCGCGGTGCCGACCTGCGCTACAACATGGAAATTTCGCTCGAGGAGGCCTTTGCCGGCAAGACCGCGCAAATCCGCGTGCCGACATCGATCCTGTGCACCGAATGCGCCGGTTCGGGCGCCAAGCCCGGTACCCAGCCGGTGACCTGCTCGATGTGCCAGGGCCACGGCAAGGTGCGCGCCAGCCAGGGTTTCTTCTCCATCGAGCGCACCTGCCCGCAGTGCCAGGGCCGCGGCCAGACGATCAAGGACCCGTGCGGCAAGTGCGCCGGCCAGGGCCGCGTCACCGAGGAGCGCTCGCTGTCTGTCAACATCCCCTCGGGCATCGAGGACGGCACCCGCATCCGTCTCGCCAATGAAGGCGAGGCCGGCCTGCGCGGCGGCCCGTCAGGCGATCTCTACATCTTCCTGTCGGTCAAGCCGCACGAGTTCTTCCAGCGTGATGGTGCCGATCTCTATTGCAAGGTGCCGATCTCGATGACCACCGCCGCACTGGGCGGACAGTTCGAGGTGGCGACGCTCGACGGTACCCAGACCCGCGTAAAAGTGCCCGAAGGCACCCAGAATGGCCGCCAGTTCCGCCTCAAGGGCAAGGGCATGCCGGTGCTGCGCCAGCCGCAGGTCGGCGATCTCTACATCCAGACCGCCGTCGAGACGCCGCAGAACCTGACGCGGCGGCAGCGCGAGCTGCTCGAGGAATTCGAGAAGCTGTCGTCGACCGAGAACTCGCCGCAGTCGAGCGGTTTCTTCTCGCGCATGAAGGACTTTTTCGAGTCCTTCGGCGATAAATGAGGATGTTTCTGCCGTAACGGAAATTGAGCCAGCTTTCTGCTTGCGCTGGCCCACTTTGCTGTTATTTCTCCCCCCAGCAGCGGTGAGGAGATCGAAGCGATGCCACGCGGTTCCGGATTGCGCAAAACCCTTGCGGCAAGGTTCGACGACGAACTGAAGTTCTTCAAGGGCTGGATCGACAAGCCCAAGGCCGTCGGTTCGATCGTGCCGACCAGCTCGGTCACCGCCAAGCGCATGGCCTCGGTCATCAACACCCGCTCGGGCCTGCCGGTCCTCGAAGTCGGGCCCGGCACCGGCGTCATCACAAAGGCGATCCTCGCCCACGGCGTGAAGCCCGAGGATCTCTATACGGTTGAATACTCAGCCGATTTCGTCCAGCACCTGCGCCGCCTCTACCCAGGCGTCAACGTCATCGAGGGCGACGCCTTCGACCTCGACAACACGCTCGGTGACAAGAAGGACCTGATCTTCGATTCGGTCGTTTCGGGCGTGCCGCTGCTCAACTTTCCGGTCACCAGCCGCGTTGCCTATCTCGAGGGCCTGCTCAAGCGCATCCCTGCCGGACGGCCGGTGATCCAGCTGACCTACGGCCCGAAGTCGCCGATTCCTCCGGGCCTCGGCAACTACACCGTCGAGCATTTCGACTTCATCATCCGCAACATTCCGCCGACGCAGCTCTGGGTCTATCGCCGCGCCAAGCACTGAGCACAGCGGCCTTGATTTGGCCGGCTGATCGCCCCTATACCGTCGCCACGATGTTTGGTGCGTCTTGCCGGGCGTGCCACAGGATGGATGATGCCGCTCGTTCCCAGAATTCTCGTCTTTGCCGGTTCGATCAGGGCCGGCGCCTATAGCGGCCGCACGGCCGACATAGCGCAGAAGGAATTGGCGCTGCAGGGTGCCGAGGTGACGCGCATCTCGCTCGCCGACTATCCGCTGCCGATCATGGACGAAGACCTCGAGGAACGCGACGGCGTGCCCGAAAACGCCGTCAGGCTCGCCCGCCTGATCGACATGCACGACGCGGTGCTGATCGCGACGCCCGAATATAACGGCTCGATGCCGCCCTTGCTCAAGAACACCATCGACTGGGTCAGCCGCGTGCGTAGCGACGGCGGCAGGCGGCTTCAGCCTTATGCCGGCAAGCTGGTGGCGATCTGCTCGTCCTCCGACGGCCATTTCGCCGGCATCCGCAGCGCAACTCACCTGCGCGCGGTGCTGTCGCACATCCAGATGGAAGTGATTTCGCCGCAGGTTTCGGTGCCGCATGGCAGCGAAGCCTTCGACGACAACGGCGAATTCCGCGAGGAGCGCCTGCGCAAGGGCATGCAGCGGCTGTGCCAAACGCTTGTCGAACGAGCCACCATGATGTCGCGAAGGGTAGAACCATGAGCAGCATAGACACTGTACGCGACCGGCTGATCGTCGGCCTTGACCTGCCCACCGTCAAGGAAGCCGAAAGAGCGGTCCGCGAACTCGAAGGCACCGCGAGCTTCTACAAGATCGGTTACCAGCTGGCTTTTGCCGGAGGGCTCGACTTCGCCCGCGAACTGGCCAGCGGCGGCACCAAGGTGTTCCTCGACATGAAGCTGCTCGACATCGACAACACGGTGGCCAAGGGCGTCGAGAACATCGTCAAGATGGGCATGACCATGCTGACGCTGCATGCCTATCCCAAGGCGATGAAGGCGGCGGTCGAGGCAGCCAAAGGCAGCGACCTGTGCCTGCTCGCGGTAACGGTCCTCACCTCCATGGACGAAAAGGACATGATCGACGCGGGCTATGAATACGACCCGCACACGCTGGTGCTGCGCCGCGCCGAACAGGCGCTGCAGGCAAAGATGGGCGGCATCGTCTGCTCGGCCAGCGAAGCCTCGGCAGTGCGCCGCATCGTCGGGCCAGGCATGGCGGTGGTGACGCCGGGCATCCGCCCTGCAGGCAGCGACCATGGCGACCAGAAGCGGGTTGTTACCCCGGCCGACGCCATGCGCAACGGCTCGAGCCACCTCGTCGTTGCCCGCCCGATCGTCGGCGCGGTTGACAGGAAGGCTGCGGCGCAGGCTATCCTTGAGGAAATGGCAAAAGCCTAAGATTCCTCTGTGACGAACGCCCGCCGCGGTTGTCTCCGCTTCCGGTGCTCACGGACCTGAATGTCCACTGTGCTCCGGTTCTCGACAACAACACCAGTCGGCTCGTCACAGCGCGTTTTGAAGATGGGGCAGCCCGGGAGGAAAGAATGACCAAGGCTTACTGGATCGCACGCGTCGATGTTCGCGACCCCGAGGGCTACAAGGGCTATGTCGCTGCGGCCAAGCCGGCCTTCGAACGCTTCGGTGCGAAGTTCATCGCCCGTGGCGGCGCCCATGAGGCGGTGGAGGGGCCTGGCCGGGCCCGCAATGTGATCATCGAGTTCGCCTCGATGGACGACGCGCGCAACTGCTACTTCTCGCCCGAATACCAGCACGCCAAGTCGATCCGCCAGCAGTTTGCCGATGGCGAAATCATGCTGGTCGAAGGCATCTAGCAGCTTCACAACACTCTGAATTGTCCTGCTCCGCCGTGCAGTCTTGCCCGGCGGGGCGATGGTGTTTGGCCGCCGGGCTGATTCGGGGTCTTTCGGCGTCGCACAACGTCAAGGGCGACAGGTGCTGAGCCGGCGGCGCGATTGAAAACGGATTTTCAACAGCTTGGACCAAAGAATGACCCTGTTTCACACCAAGTGAGATATTGCATCGCAGCAGATGTTTGTTAACTTCGTTGCATTGCATGACGGGCCTCCGGCCGGCTCGCCTCCCCGAATGGCCGTATGAGGACATCATGTTTTACCAGCTTTATGAATCGACCCATGCTGCGCTGCAGCCGGCCCGCGCCTATGCGGACGCCGTCAAGCTGTTCTACTCCAACCCGCTCAACCCGTTCTCGCACATGCCGGTCGGCCGCTCGGTGGCGGCGATGGCCGAACTGTTCGAGCGCACGACGCGCCGCTACGGCAAGCCCGCCTTCGGTCTCGACAAGACGGTTGTCGACTTCCAGCCGGTGGCGGTGACCGAGAAGGTCGCGTGGTCGCGGCCGTTCTGCAATCTGATCCGCTTCGAGCGCGACCTGCCCGCCGGCAGCCGCCCCGACCCCAAGCTTTTGATCGTGGCGCCGATGTCGGGCCACTATGCGACGCTGCTGCGTGGCACTGTCGAGGCAATGCTGCCGTATGCCGACGTCTACATCACCGATTGGGCCGATGCCCGCATGGTGCCGGTGACCGAAGGCAAGTTCGATCTCGACGACTACATCGATTATGTCATCGACATGTTCCACGCGCTGGGACCGGACACCCATGTGATGGCGGTGTGCCAGCCTTCGGTGCCGGTGCTCGCCGCAGTCGCCGTGATGGAGGCGCGCGGCGACCGCTTCGCGCCGTCGACGATGACGTTGATGGGCGGCCCGATCGACACCCGGCGCAATCCGACCGCCGTCAACCAACTGGCCGAGAAGAAGAGCATCGACTGGTTCCGCGACAACGTCATCATGCAGGTGCCGTGGCCGGCGCCCGGCTTTGCCCGCGAGGTCTATCCGGGCTTCCTGCAGTTGTCGGGCTTCATGACCATGAACCTCGACCGCCACATCATCGCCCACAAGGACTTCTTCATGCACCTGGTGAAGAACGATGGCGACGGGGCGGAGAAGCACCGCGACTTCTATGACGAATATCTGGCGGTGATGGACCTGACCGCCGAATTCTACCTGCAGACGGTCGACACTGTGTTCGTGCGCCACGCTTTGCCCAAGGGCGAGATGACCCATCGCGGCCAGCCCGTCGACACCTCGGCAATCCGCAACGTCGCGCTGTTCACCGTCGAAGGCGAGAACGACGACATTTCGGGCCTCGGCCAGACGCAGGCAGCGCATGATCTGTGCGTCAACGTTCCCCAGGACATGAAGGCGCATTACATGCAGCCGGCTGTCGGCCATTACGGCGTCTTCAACGGCTCACGCTTCCGCGCCGAGATCGTGCCCCGCATCGTCGACTTCATGGCAAGCTATGGCGCATCCGCACGCAAGGCGGCCAAGCCTCGGCTGGTGCGCAAGGCCTGACGGCCGCCGCCCAGCCAGGTTCATCTTTTCCACAGGCAAGGCCCGGTGCAAACGCCGGGCCTTTCTGCGTTCTGTGCGCCTTTTCGGGTACAGGGCACCCTAACTCGTTGAATTCGTGCAGCGCGGCTGGCGAAAGCCGGCTCCGGTTGTCCGGCCGCCGTGCCGTGCGTCTGTTGCACAATTATCGCTTGGCCGCCGCTGCGGTAACCATGTCTGCAATCTGCAGCGAGCTTTGATTGACTCCGCCTGCCCCTCGCTCTTAACGTTTTATTAACGATGTAAATGGGGCGAGCGGGGCAGATGATTTCCGCAGCAGGCGTACGGTGCGCGGCGGGGCGTGCCGGTGTGTTTTTCGGGCTGATGACGGGCGTGGTTTTGTCCGCTGGCGCAGCCTTTGCTGCGTCCCAGCCGATGACTACGGGTGGGCTGACGTCGCAGCCGATCGGCCATTACGATTTCTGCCGCCTCAATCCGGCCGAGTGCTCGATCCGGTCGCGCGACACCGGGCCCGAGCAGATGACAGGCGCGATGTGGCGCAAGATCGTCGCCGTCAACGTGTCGGTCAACGCCGCCGTCAAACCAATGAACGATATCGACATCTATGGCCGCGACGAGGTCTGGACCTACCCCGACAATAGTGAAGGCGACTGCGAGGACTATGTGCTGGAAAAGCGCCGGACCTTGAACCGCGAAGGTCTGAAGCTGTCCAACCTGCTGATCACGGTGGTGCGCAAGCCCGATGGCGAGGGTCATGCGGTGCTGACCGTGCGCACCTCCAAGGGCGACTTCATCCTCGACAATCTGACCGATGCCGTGCGCCAGTGGGACGAGACCGGCTACAGCTACCTCAAGCGCCAGTCGAGCGAGAACACCGGCCGCTGGGTGACGATCCGCGAAGGCCAGCCGATGCTGGTCGGCTCGGTCAAGTAGCGTCTCTTGCGGATACGGTAACCGCTGTTCCTTCGTGTTTCGCAGGGCGGCTTGTGGCCAAGTGGTCCTGGCCGCGTCCTCTGGCGAGGCAAAACGGCGGCCATATGCCACCGTCCCGTTAGACTTACCGAGCGGTGAGGTTGAGTTCCGCCAGCGCCGCGGACGCTGCATGTCCGCTGTTCGCTTTCATTGGGCTCGTCTACTGCCTTCACCTCCCTTGCGACAGCCTGAACTGCGCTTGCGGCGCCCCTCCTCTTCCTACGCTGCCTGCGCCATGCGCTCGGCGCTCATGCGATATGAAATCGCCTCGGCGAGGTGAATGCGGCCGACAGTCTCGCTGCCATCGAGATCCGCCAGCGTGCGTGCCACCTTGAGCACACGGTGATAGGCGCGGGCGGAAAAGCCGAGCTTTTCGCTGGCGTCGCGCAACAGCGAAAGCCCAGCGGCATCGGGCGCGGCGATGTCTTCGATCAGGCCTGCGGCGCACTGCGCATTGGTGGTGGCACCTGTGACCCCATGGCGTTCGAGGCGCTCGCGCTGGATCGTCCGCGCCCGGGCGACACGCAAGGCGACATCGGCGCTGGCTTCCGAGCGGCTGCCGCGGATGAGGTCGGAGGCCGAGACCGCGGGCACCTCGATGCGCAGGTCGATGCGGTCGAGCAGCGGCCCGGAGATACGTGCCTGATAGTCGGACTGGCAGCGCGTGCCGCGCAGGCAGCGATAGCCGGGTTCGCCGGCCATGCCGCAGCGGCACGGGTTCATCGCCGCGACCAGCTGGATGCGCGCCGGATAGGTGATGCGGTGATTGGCGCGGGCGATCATGCATTCGCCCGTTTCGAGCGGTTGGCGTAAAGAATCGAGCACCTGTGGTGTGAATTCGGGGAGCTCGTCGAGGAACAGCACGCCGTGATGGGCGAGCGATACTTCGCCCGGTCGCGCCTTCAAGCCGCCGCCGACCATTGCCGCCATCGAGGCGGAATGATGCGGTGCCCGGAACGGGCGCCGGTCGGTGAGCTTGCCTTCCGCGAGTTCGCCGGCGATCGAGGCGATCATCGACACTTCGAGAAGTTCCTTGGGCGACAAAGGCGGCAGGATCGAGGGCAGCCGCGCCGCCAGCATCGACTTGCCGGCGCCAGGCGGGCCGACCATCAAGAGGTTGTGGCCGCCAGCGGCGGCGACCTCGAGCGCTCGCTTGGCGCTTTCCTGGCCCTTGATGTCGGCGAGGTCGGGCAGGTCGCGCGCCGCAGCACGAATGCCGGGTTCGGGTCGGGAAAGTACCTGGGTGCCGCGAAAATGGTTGGCGATGGCAATCAGGCTGCGCGGCGCCAGAATGTCGATGTCGGCACCGGCCCAGGCGGCTTCCGGTCCGCTGGCGGCGGGACAGATCAGCCCCTTGCCCTCGGCATTGGCGCCGATTGCCGCCGGCAACGCACCTGCGACCGCCGAAATGGTGCCGTCCAGCGACAGCTCGCCGAGCACGACATAGGCGGCGAGAGCATCGCCCGGCAGGGCGCCGAGTGCTGCCATCAGCCCGAGCGCAATCGGCAGGTCGTAATGGCTGCCTTCCTTGGGCAGGTCGGCCGGGGCAAGGTTAATGGTGACTTTCTTGGCAGGCATCGACAGGCCGGACGCGTGCAACGCCGCCTGCACCCGCTCGCGGCTTTCGGCCACCGCCTTGTCGGGCAGGCCGACGATCTGCATGCCGACCTTGCCGGGCGCGACCATCACCTGCACGTCGACGGGAACCGCCTCGATGCCCTGGAACGCGACAGTGCGCACGCGCGAAACCATGCTGCCCTCCCTATAGCACCGCGCTCCTTGGGGCCGCACGGATGCGCTGTGGCGAATTCATGCACGTTGCTTCCGGCAGGCGGCCCCTCGCCTGCGTAAGCCTCAGCCAAAGACAAGCATAGATTGCAAAGGTGCGCAAGAACAATTCAAGAACATGCACGTCGGCATGGTGCGTTCGGGATACGTTAACCCTGGTGCGCAGCAATCTGCCCTTGCGGCATTAGAGAGAGGGAATATTAAGCGCCGCCGCGCGAAGCTCTGCCCGAAACAGGGGCTATCCACATGCGCAGTCCGTCATCGCGGCACATACGGCGGCGGGCCGTTCTCAGGCAGAGCGACGCCATCATCGCGGGGCTCGAGGCAAGGCTTGAGGCGCAGACGGCGCTGATCCGCGAACAAGCGGCCTCGCTGGCGCACAGCCAGAAGATTTTCGACCGCTCCTCGGCCGCTGCCCGCATCGGCGTCTGGCAATGCAACCTCGCCGACCAGGCGCTGCACTGGACCGACGTGGTCTATGATCTGTTCGACCTGCCGCGTGGAGCACCGCTCGTCCGTGAGGACATCGTCAAATGCTACACCGAGGCTTCCGCCATCGAGCTGCATGCCAAGCGCAGCAAGGGCATTGCGGAGCGCACCGGCTTCGGCCTCGACGCCGAGATCGTGACTGCGAAGGGCAATCGCCGCTGGATCCGCATCACTGCCAGCGTCGAATGCGAGGATGGCGTTGCCGTGCGTATCTTCGGCATGAAGCAGGACATCACCGAAGAGAAGATTCTGGCCGACCAGACCCGCTATCTCGCCGAATATGACGTCATGACCGGGCTCGCCAACCGCAGCCGGTTCCAGACCAAGTTGGCGGAGCTGACGGCCGATGCCGACGATCGGCCTCCGCTCGGAGCGCTGCTGCTGGTCGACCTCGACGGCTTCAAGCAGATCAACGACACCTTTGGCCATGTCGCCGGCGACGAGTGCCTGAAGGAAGTGGCCCGGCGTCTGCAAAACGCCTGCGCCGGCGTCGAGCTCGTCTCGCGCATCGGCGGCGACGAGTTCGCCGTGCTGGTGGGGCCGGAGTTGGACCTTGCGGCGATCTCGGAACTGGCGCGCCAGATCATCGACAGGCTGGGCAGACCGGTCGACCACGGCGGCCGGGCCCTGAAGCTCGGCGCCTCGATCGGCATCGCGATTCATGAAGTGCGCAGCCCCTCGGATCTGCTGGTGCGAGCCGATACCGCGCTCTATGCCGCCAAATCAGCGGGTCGCAACACCTTCCGGATCTTCAAGGCGACCGAGGCCGCCGCAGTGAGAAATCCGCGCGCCGCCTGAGGCGCGACTGCGCTTTTTGCTGGCGAGCTGGTTTTTCGGCGGGGCCGCCCGAGCCGCGTCCTTCCGAGGCCCGGGGTTGTTCTGGGCCAGGCGGGCTGCTAGGAAGCCGCGAGCCAATCAAGACGCCACCGCGCTTCTCCGCGAGACGAACATGGGTACAGCCAAGTCCGCAGACAGGTAGGCCGCAACAACACCAAGACGTTGTTGCGGCGCCCTGCCCCCTCATTTCCTGATCACTGATCGGTCCGGCGCGGTTGCTGGAAATCGTTTCCTGACATCCAGCCGATGTAATCGACAAGCGAAGTGGCAGATCGCCGCCAGATGAAATTCATTTGTGCGGATGAAAAGTCATGCCCAATCGAAACTCTCCCACGTGGAGCCATTCCCTGCCCGCGGCGCTGCTTTTGATGGCGCCCTTCGACATCCTGGCCTCGCTGGCCATGGACATCTACCTGCCTGTGGTGCCGGAGATGCCGGCAATCCTCGCCACCACGCCCGACGTCGTCCAGCTGACGCTGAGCCTCTACATGATCGTGCTCGGCCTCGGGCAGGTGATCTTCGGCCCGATCTCCGACAGGATCGGCCGCCGCTCGGTGCTGCTCGGCGGCGTGCTGCTGTTTGCTGCCGCCTCGTTCCTGCTTGCCGTCACCAGCTCGGCGCCGCTGTTCGTCGCCCTGCGCGTCGTCCAGGCTCTGGGCGCCTCCGCGGCACTCGTCGCCACCTTCGCCACGGTACGCGACGCCTATGCCGAGCGGCCGGAAGGTGCTGTTATCTACAGCCTGTTCAGCGCCATGCTGGCCTGCGTGCCGGCGTTCGGCCCGATCGCCGGCGCGCTTATTGCTCATGGCCTGGGCTGGCGGGCGATCTTCGCCACGCTCGGCTTGCTCGCCGTGTTGGCCATGGTCAATGCGCTTCTGCGTTGGCACGAGACCCGGCCCGAAACGACCCAGTCGCGCCCCGCCTTCCGGGCGATCCTCAAGAGCCCGGCCTTCCTCGTCTATACGCTCGGCTTCAGCGCCGCGATGGGGGCGTTCTTCGTCTTCTTTTCGACGGCGCCACGCGTGCTCATCGATCGCGCCGGCTATTCGCAGCTCGGCTTCAGCCTTGCCTTTGCCACCGCGGCGGTGGCCATGATCGTCACCACGCGCTTCGCCAAACTGTTCGTGGCGCGTTGGGGGATACCCGGCAGCCTGAAGCGCGGCATGGCGATGCTGCTCGCAGGCGCAGTGCTGCTCTGTCTTGGCCAGCTTTTCGGCCAACCCTCCTTCGCGACCTTCATCATGCCGATGTGGGTGATCGCCATCGGTATCGTCTTTGCCGGCGCGGTGACGGCGAATGGCGCGCTCGAAGCGTTCGGCGATGCCGCAGGCACCGCGGTGGCGCTCTATTTCTGCGTTCAGAGCCTGATCGTCGGCCTTATGGGCACGCTGGCGGTGCTCATGCTCGGCGGCGACACAGCCTGGCCGCTCGCCGCCTATTGCGCGGTCATGGCAATTGCGACGCTGTGCGGCCTGAGGTGGTTGCAGGTGGGGTAAGTCTGTGACTCCAGGGGGCCTTGCAGGCCGCCTTTTGCCGCGTCCCCTTGTCAGGGGCGCGGCGCTTGAAGCCGGAGTTGCAGCCATCTCCGCCGGCGGCACCGACGGGATCACGCTGTCCTTGTTATGGAGCCCAGGTGATCGTAACCGCGTCGACCGAGCGGTTGGCGGGGCCGTGAAACACGGCTTCGATGTTGTTGCCATCGGGATCGAACAGGAAGGCTGCGTAGTAGCCGGGATGATAGGCGCGCTCGCCGGGCGCGCCATTGTCTTTGCCGCCCGCAGCAAGACCTGCGGCGTGGAACCGGTCGACGACACTGCGGTCGGTAGCCTGAAACGCAACATGCACGCGGCTGGACTGCTCGCCGGCGTCGACCCACAGCTCGTCGGCGTAGAAATGCGCGCCGCCATCGATGATCGGAATCCCCAGGACGCCAAGCACGGCCGTATAGAACCGCTTGCTTGCCGCGAGGTCGCGGGTGCGGAAATGCAGATGGTCGATCAAACGACCGCGCTTCAGTTCCATTGTCTTGCCTCCATGCTGGTCAACTTCATCGACGTGGGTCGTGATGTCGCCGCAGGCGAAAGGGGCTATTTCGCCCGCTTCTTCTCCACCGCGTCCCAGAACAGCGCGGCGATGTCGGCGCCGCCGAACTTCTTGACCTCGCGGATGCCGGTCGGCGAGGTCACGTTGATCTCGGTCATGTAGTCGCCGATGACGTCGATGCCGACGAGGATGAAACCGCGTTCCCGCAGCGACGGGCCGATGCGGGCGCAGATTTCGCGCTCGCGCTCGGTGAGTTCGGTCTTCTCGGCCCGCCCGCCGGCATGCATGTTGGAGCGGGCATCATGCTCGGCCGGCACGCGGTTGATGGCGCCGGCGGGTTCGCCGTCGATCAGGATGATGCGCTTGTCACCCTTGCGCACGTCCTTGAGGTAGCGCTGGACGATGTAGGGTTCGCGGAACAGCTGGCCGAACATCTCGAGCAGAGACGACAGATTGCGGTCGGCCTCGTGCAGGTGGAAGATACCGGCGCCGCCATTGCCGTAGAGCGGCTTGACGATGATGTCGCCGAACTCCTTGCGGAAGGCGGCCACTTCCTGCGGATCCTTGGTGATCAGCGTCTCCGGCATCAAGTCGGCGAATTCGGTGACGAAGATCTTTTCCGGGCTGTTGCGCACCCATGCCGGGTCGTTGACGACAAGCGTCTTGGGGTGGATGCGCTCGAGCATGTGGGTGGTGGTGATGTAGTTCATGTCGAAGGGCGGATCCTGGCGCAAAAGGATCACGTCCATCTCCGACAGGTCGGTGCGGACGGGCTCGCCGAGGGTGAAGTGGTCACCCTTGACGTCGCGGACCTCGAGCTTCTCGATCCGGGCAAAGACCTTGCCATCGCGCATCGACAGCCGGTCGGGCGTGTAGTGGTAGAGTTCGTGGCCGCGTCGCTGGGCCTCCAGCGACAGCGCGAACGACGTGTCGCCGGCGATGTTGACGGTGAAGATGTGGTCCATCTGGACGGCGATCTTGAGCGGCATGGACGTCTCCGGCGCGGCTTTCGGTAATCTTGTCGCGCGGGCCGGGCTCCGGTCGCGCTCTGCGGTGACGAGGATGTAGCAATTTGCCGTCCTTATGCAATGGCGGCGGGTGCGAACAAGTTCACCCGATGCATCGGCTGGCCGATGCTAGGTCCCGGAGAGGTTCGTCGCATGGCGCCCGCCGATCATGTCGATGAACAGCTCGACCGCTTCGGCCATGGCCTGCCCGGCCGGCTTTTCGACATGCCATTCGGCAAAGTGGCCGTCGATCCACATCCGGCACAGGCCATAGATGAAGGCGCGCGCCGACAGCATCAACGCGTCGGGGGCAAGGGCTGCAGATATTCGGCCGGACGCTTGTCCGCGGGCGATCAGGTCGAGCATGACCAGGCGGATCGCCTCGGTTTCGCCGGTCAGTTTCGGCGAGCCGTGGAAGTCGATCACCGTGCGCGAGGCGATGACGTCGAAGTGCGTCGGATTGGCGAGCGCCCAGGCGAGATAGCCCCGCGCGATGGCGCGCAGGCCCTCGACCGGGTCGGCGTCGCCGGTCGCCGACAGCTCCTGCTGGACCGACAAGGTCAAGCGGCCCATCGCCTGCTCGGCCACCGCCGTCATCAAAGCTGTCTTGTTGGCGAAATGGCGGAAGGGGGCCGCAGGCGAAACGCCGGCGCGCTTTGCGGCTTCGCGCACCGAAACGGCGTCGACGCCCTTCTCCTCGATCATCCCGATGGTGGCGGCGATGAGCTCCTCGACGAGGTTGCCGTGATGATACGCCGCGCGGGAAGAGTTGGTCATGCCTCTTCTAGTAGCGGTCGGCGGGCCGAAATGTAAGCGGCGTAAACATCGACTTGACAGTTCTTTGCAACCGAATGTAAGCAGTGATTACATAGGAGGAAAAATCATGCGGGTCTGGCCCGAAAGCACTTCGAGATGGCCGCCCAGCGGCTGGCGGCTGACAGCCTGGCTTGGCTTGGTCGTGTTGGCGGCGTGCGGCGCTGCTGCCGGCCTGGCAGGCGATCCGGTCGACGGCGCGCGCGTGGTGATCAGGCTCACCGCACGCACCTCACTCATGCTGTTCGTGCTCGCATTCACCGCCTCGAGCCTGGCTTGGCTCTGGCCATCGGCCATGTCGCGCTGGATCAGGGCGAACCGCCGCCATTTCGGCCTGGCCTTCGCCTTTTCGCACGGCGTCCATGCCGTCGCCATCATCGCACTGTCGCAGCTCGATCCGGTGCTGTTCGACGAGCTCACGGCGCCCGCCGCCTTCATCGCCGGCGGCGCCGGCTATCTCGCCATCATCCTGATGGCGGCAACGTCGTTCGACCGGACGGCTGCCGCGATCGGGCCGAAAGCCTGGCGCATCATCCACGGCGGTGGCGCCTGGTTCCTGGCTGTCTTCTTTGTCGTCAATTTCGGGCGCCGGGCGGTGCTGAACCCGGGAATGTACTGGCCTTACATGGCACTGATCCTTGCCGCGATCGCGCTCCGGTTGATGAGCCAATTGTGTGGCCGCGAGCGCGACGTGGCCGGGCAAGGCGCTTAGCTTGCGCGTCAATTTGATGGCTGACTGGCGCCTGGATCCAGCATTTTGGCAGCGCCGGATTGCCATCGCTGAAACCGGTTTCGACGCCGTGTCGAAATCCGGACGGCAAGCTGATTGAATACAATTCCTAAACGCTTTGCTGGCACTGTGCTGCAACAGTTGCAAATATTAGCAGAACAGAGACAAAGCATGCCTATCGGCGTCAGCCATTCGGACAGGGAAACGGCGGATCTGGCCTTCACCGATGCCTTGACCGGGCTGGGCAACCAGCGTCGTTTCTTCGACAAGGTCGAAAGGCTGATCGGCGACCGCGCCGAGGACCCCGCGCCGTTCACCGTCGGCATCCTCGATCTCGACGGCTTCAAGCCGATCAACGACCTGTTCGGACACCGCGCCGGCGACGACATCCTGATCCAGGTGGCGATGCGGCTGCGCGCCGCCTGCGATGGCTATTCGGCGGTGGCGCGTATCGGCGCCGACGAGTTCGCCTTCCTCTACCCGCTGGTGTTCTCAGAGGATGCGGCGGCCGAGAAAGCGCGCATGCTGATCGAAATCCTGTCGGCACCTTACGATGTCGGCGAGCGCACGGCGCGCCTGTCGGCGTCGGTCGGCTGCTCGCTGTTCCATTCGAGCGACGACACCACCGAGACGCTGGTGCGCAAGGCCGAGACAGCACTTTACCACGCCAAGCGCTCGGGTCGCGGCCGCGTCGTCGTCTACACCCGCGAGATGGAGGAGGCGGCCAAGCGCGTCACCCGAATCGAGCAGGCGCTGCGCCGTGCGGTTGCCGCCGGCGATGTCGCGCCGCATTTCCAGCCGATCGTCGATCTCAACAGCCGCCGCACCATCGGTTTCGAGGCGCTGGCACGCTGGACCGACCGCGACCTCGGCTTCGTTTCGCCGGCAGTCTTCATTCCGATCGCCGAGGAGCGCGGCATCATCGGCCCGCTGTCGCAGCTGGTGCTGCGCAAGGCGGCGGAAGCGGCGCGCAGCTGGCCGAAGGAAATGTTCCTGTCATTCAATCTGTCGCCGTCGCAGCTGGTCGACCAGAACACCGGCCTGCACATTCTGTCGATCCTCGAGCGCACCGGCTTCGACCCGCGCCGCCTTGAGATCGAGATCACCGAAACCGGCCTGATGACCGATCCCGCCTCGGCCGAAAAGATCGTCGAGGATCTCAGGCGCGTCGGCATCCGTGTCTCGCTCGACGATTTCGGCACCGGCCAATCGTCGCTCGGGCGCCTGCGCGAATTCCGCTTCGACAAGCTCAAGATCGATCGCGCCTTTGTTGCCTCGATCCTCGAAGACCGGCCGTCCGAACACATCATCCGCGCCATCCTGGCGATGTGCGAAGGCCTCGGCATGGATGTCGTCGCCGAAGGCATCGAGATGGAGGCGCAGGCGGAACGGCTGACGCAGTTCGGCTGTGCCGGCGGGCAGGGTTATCTGTTCGGCCGTCCGGCCGACGCCGCCGCCACGCTCGGCTATCTGCGCGAAGCCCATCGCGGCGGGAGCTTCGCCCGGGCGGTCTGACCGACATGTCCTGACATCACTTCTCGCGTCGCGCGGTGGCTGTGCTGCACCCGTCGCGAACACAAGGTCGGGGCGCCGGTCCGGGAGCATGGCGTGATAGACTGTTCCCGTTCGAGGCTCCGGCAGGATGCTCCGAATTTTCCGTGAGCGAGCACGATCTTTTCCGAAAACCGGTTCCCACTTCTTGCGATCTTGCTCTATGACGGTGGGCATGTCCGGCTTTGGGGGAAGTGGGCGAGGCGAGGGGAAAGATCATGATGCCATCGGCACGTTTTCCTGATCTCGAGGGCCAGTCGGTGCTGATCACTGGTGGCGGCACCGGCATCGGTGCGTCGCTGACCGAGGCGTTTGCCCGGCAGGGCGCGAAGGTCGCCTTCATCGACATCGCGCTGAAGCCGAGCCAGGAGCTGTGTGACGAGATCGAGCAGGCGACCGGCAACCGGCCGCTCTATCTGCGCGCCGACCTTCGCGACATCTCGGAGTTGCGCCGGGCCGTCGGCCGGGCCGAGGAAGAGCATGGCCCGGTGACGGTTTTGGTCAACAACGCTGCCAACGACCTGCGCCACGAGGTATCAGATGTCACTCCCGAGAGCTGGGACGAGAACCAGGCGGTGAACATCAGGCCGCATTTCTTCACCATCCAGGCGGTGGCGCCGGGCATGGTCAAGGCCGGCGGCGGCTCGATCATCAATTTCAGCTCGACCTCCTATATGCTCAACATCGGCGCCATGCCGGCCTACACGGCGGCAAAGGCTGCGATCGTTGGCCTGACCAAGGGGCTTGCCGGGCGCTACGGCCCCGACAACATCAGGGTCAATGCGGTGGCGCCGGGCTGGGTGATCACCGAGCGGCAGCGCGAATTGTGGGTCAGCGAGAAGTCGCTCAAGGCGCATATCTCGCGCCAGTGCATCAAGCGGATGATGCTGCCGGAAGACATGGTTGGGCCGGTGCTTTTCCTGGCTTCGGACGCGTCGAAAATGCTGACGGCACAGACGCTGATCGTCGATGGAGGTATCTTGTGAGTGCTACCCCTACGATAGCGGCCGTTGACTGGGGCACGACCAGGCTGCGTGTCTGGCTGCTCGACGCCAAGGGCGCGGTGCTGGACGAACGGCGCAGCGACGAGGGCTTGCTCACGGCGCAGCACAAGGGTTTTGCCACGGTTCTCGACAGGCAGCTGCAGGACATGGGCGCGGCGAAGGACCTGCCGGCGATCGTCTGCGGCATGGCAGGTGCGCGCCAGGGCTGGGTCGAGGCGCCTTATGTCGACGTGCCGTCGTCGCTGGGCGACATTCTGGGCGCCGCCGTGCCCGTGTCGGGTGCCGGCCGCGACATCCGCATCGTGCCGGGACTGGCCCAGCGCGACCGGCGGGCGCCCGATGTCATGCGCGGCGAGGAGACCCAGCTCGCCGGCATTGCCGCCCTGATCGGAGCGGGCAGCCATCTCGTCTGCATGCCCGGCACGCATTGCAAATGGGTGACCGCCGCGGGCGGCGCCATCCAGGGTTTCGGCACCTGGCCGACCGGCGAGATGTTCTCGGTGCTGGCTCAGCATTCGATCCTGCGCCACTCGATCGGCGACAAGCCGGCAAAGGTGTCGCCGGACAGCAAGGTCTTCCGCGACTGGTGCGGGGAAGCGCTGTCCGACGGCGACATCGGCGCGAGATTGTTCGGCATCCGCGCCGCCGGCCTGCTCTCCGGACTCGGCCAGGAGGATGCGGCAGCGGCACTTTCGGGCCTGCTGATCGGCGCCGAGGTTGCCTCGGCGGTCAGGCGCTTCGGCCGGCGCGAAACGCCTGTCGTGCTTGTCGTCTCCGGCGCGCTGGGCGGGCTCTACGCCGAGGCGATGCGCCTCGCCGGCATTGCGGTGACGATCGCCGATGCCGATGAAGCGGTGCTGGCCGGCCTGGTGGCCGCTGCCCGCCGCAATGGGATGCTGGCTGAAGGAGTGGCTGAATGAGCGTGACTGCACCGTTCCCCGAGCTTGGCCGCGGGCTGGTTGCCATCCTGCGCGGACTGAAACCGGAGGAGGCGCTTGGCGTTGGCCAGGCGGTGTTCGATGCCGGTATCGAGGCGATCGAGGTGCCGCTCAATTCGCCCGATCCGTTCCGCTCGATCGAGATCCTGGCCAGGGCGCTGCCTGCGGCACTGGTTGGCGGCGGCACCGTGGTGTGGGCCAAGGATGTCGATCGGCTTCACGATGCCGGCGGGCGGCTGCTGGTCAGCCCCAACATCGATGCCGAGGTGATGGGCCGCGCGGGTGCGCACAAAATGGTGACGATGCCCGGCGTGATGACGCCGACCGACGCGTTCCTGGCTCTGCGGCTGGGCGCCTCGGCGCTGAAGTTTTTCCCGGCGAGCGTGCTCGGGCCAGGCGGCATTTCGGCGATCCGTGCCGTGCTGCCCAGGGAGACGCAGGTCGGTGTCGTCGGCGGCGTGTCCGAGGTCGATTTCGCCGCTTACGCCAAGGTCGGTGTGCAATTGTTCGGGCTCGGCTCCAGCCTCTACAAACCCGGCATGAGTGCTGCCGACGTCGGCAAACGCGCCCGGGCGGCAGTGGCCGGCTGGGACGCCATCGGCAAGGGTGCCTGACATGGCGGCCAGCATCCTGTCCGACGAGACCTGCGAGCTCGGCGAGGGCCCGACCTACGATCCCGCCACCGACACGCTTTGCTGGTTCGACATACTGGCGAGCCGGATGCTGGAGAAGAAGCTGTCCGGCGGGCAGACGCGCATCCACCAACTGGACGAGATGGCGAGCGCGATCGCCACGATCGACGGCGAGCGCCAGCTGCTGCTCACCGAAACCGGGTTGCATGTCCGCGATGCTACGACCGGCAAGCTCAAGCTGCATATGTCGGTCGAAGCCGCCAATGCCGGCACGCGCTCGAACGACGCGCGTGTGCATCCGTGCGGCGCGCTGTGGTTCGGCACCATGGGCAAGAAGGCCGAGGCCGGTGCCGGCGCCATCTACTGGTTCTTCCGTGGCGAGCTCAGGCTGCTTTTTCCGGCGATCAGCATTCCCAATTCGATCTGCTTCAGCCCGGACGGCAAGACCGCCTACTACACCGACACGGCGGTCAACCTGCTCTACCGCCTCGACTGCGATGCCGACACCGGTCTGCCGCTCGGCGAGCCGAAGCTGTTTGTTGATCGGCGCGGCGACAGGGGCGGCATCGACGGCTCGGTCGTCGACCGCGACGGGGTGCTGTGGAACGCCAGCTGGGGCGGCGGCCGCGTCGACGCCTATGCGCCCGACGGCAAGCTGGTGCGCAGCGTGCCAGTGCCGGCGGTGCAGACCTCGTGCCCGGCCTTCGTCGGGCACGCCGCCGACCGGATGGTGGTGACCTCGGCGGCCGAAGGCATGAGCGCCAAAGCGCGCCGGGCGGATCCGCATGCCGGCAAGACCTTCCTGCTCGACATCCAGGTCAATGGTCGGCATGAGCCGAACGTACTGATCTGAGGCGCGGCAAGCGCCCGCTCTGCAGTCCTTCAACTGGCGGGCCTTGTCGCCCGGACGATGGCAACAGGTCGGTTTTCCGGCAAGCCTGAGACGACGGGGATGCCATTGTCGTGCACCGGCGAAGTGCTTCCGCGCCGCCCGCATGCAGGAACAGTGCCGATGGCCGGACAAAAACCGACGCTTTTTCTCGTCCATGAGCCGGAGCGTGCGTGTTCGGAGCGATTGCTCGATGACGGCTTCTCGGCCCAGGCGGCGATGGAGATCTCGTCCTATCTGGCGCAGTCGACCGACATGGTGCCGGAGTTCAGCGCCCTAGATGAAGCATGCGCCAGGCGTGGCCTCGATTTTCGCGCCGTCGAACTGGACGATGCGGCAGCGGTGCTGGCATCAGTTGACCGTGGCGCCAGCCTGGTGTGGACGCTGACCGACGGCATCGCTTTTTTCCGTGGCGGTGCCGCACCGGCACTTGCCCGGCTGAACGGCTTGCGGACCATCGGCGCCGACGACAGCCTGTTTGCGCTGTGCCAGGACAAGTTTCGTGCCGGTTCCGTGCTATCGGCTCTCGGCCTGCCGGTGCCGGCGGCGGGTCTCGTGCGCGGCGGCGAATGGCTGGTCGAACCGCTGGCGTCTTCGTCGGGCTATTTTGTCAAACCGAACCGGCTCGGCGCCAAGATCGGCATCTGGGCGGATTCGCGTATCGCCAACGTCACGGAGGCGTTGGCGCTCGGGCGCAGGGTGTTCGACGCCTACCGCGACGACGTCATCGTCCAGCCCTATGTCTCGGGCCGCAATGTGCGGGCGAGCTTCCTGGCGGTCGATCCTGAAGTTGGGCCCGAGGCGCTCGGCATCGTTTTTGTCGATTCAGGTGGCGATTTCCAGACCATGGCCGACAGTATGGCGCTCTATGGCGACACCGGCGCGGCAGCCAGGGAAGCGGGGAAGTATGTCGAGCCGGAACTGGTGCAGGTGGCGTCGCTGCAGCCGCGCGCGGCCGAGCGCATCCGGCGGATCGCCGCAAGGCTGGTGGCGGGCATCGGCCTGCGCGATGTCTTCTCGCTCGACTTCCGCGTCGAGGCCGACGACACCGTGCACCTCATCGAATTCGAGGTCTGCCCGGGCCTGCCCTGCTTCGATTTCCGCGCCTATTGCCGGACGGAGTGGCAGCTCAGCCTCGCCGAGGCAATGGCCGAGACGGCGGCGCGGCGCATCGGTTAGAGGCGCGCCGCGTCTTTGGCAGCGCAACCGTCAGGTGCGCTGCATGCAGACGGACGTATGTCCCGACCTGACGAAGCCGATCTGCTGGGCTGCGCCCTTGGACAGGTCGAGCACGCGGCCCTTGATGAATGGGCCGCGATCGTTGATGCGGACGACGACGCTCTTGCCGTTCTTCTGGTTGGTGACGCGGATTTTGGTGCCGAAAGGAAGCGAGCGGTGCGCCGCGGTCATGGCCGATGGGTTCATGCGTTCGCCCGAAGCGGTCTTCGAGGTCAGTGCATACCAGGACGCCTTGCCGCACTGGGCGGAAGCGGTGCCGGTGAGGGCTATCATCATGCCGGCGGCGAGGGTGGCCGCCGCGATCGCGGGCTTGGCGCGGTTCTTCATCTTCTGGTTAACGCTCTGTTGATAAACACACGGAGCGGTTTCACCCGAAATGTGGCAGCGAATGCGGCAAGCATCGGGCAGTTCCGAGGCGAGCGCACACGTTTGGAGTCTCAAGGTAACAGTTTGTCAGGCCCGTTCGGGACGCAAGGAAGGAATATCTTCATAATTGCGGAGTGGGCGACGAGTTCATCGCTGAATCACTGGATTCGCCGCTGGCGAAAAACTTCTTGATGATACTTTCAGAACGAAAGAAATATCAAGAATCACGCGAGCGTTGTGAAGATAATCAACAGGGAGGCTGTGTCAAAATGAAGTTATTGCCAAACATCGTGGCGGGACTCGCGGTCGTCATAGGCATCGTCTGGATTCTGCAAGGCGCCGGCCTGCTCGGCGGCAGCTTCATGACAGGGCGTACAGAATGGTTCTGGATCGGGATCGTGACGGCGTTGGCCGGTTGTGTCGCGTTTTTGTGGCTCAGACGCCCCGGCAGGTGAAACGAACGGTTGCACTGCCGGACGACAACACGTCAGACAATTGCAGCTGGGCGCCGAGCCGCTAAGAATAGGCTCGCTAAGGCGTGGCCGGTCCGGTCGGTATTGGGTGCGAGGGGCAATTGACCGAAATCGGCATGACGATTGCGATATGCACCCGCAACCGGGCGCCGCTGCTCTTGCGATGCCTTGCCGCACTCGCCGCGGCCGAAAAGCCGAGCTCCAGCTTCGAAATCGTGGTTGTGGCCAATGACTGCAGCGACGACACAGTGCCGGTGGCGGAGCGTTTCGCCGACCGACTGCCGATGGTCGTCGTCGCGGAGCCGCGGGGCGGGCTGTCCCACGCCCGCAACCGGGCCATTGACGAGGCGCGCGGACGGCTGATCGTCTGGCTCGACGACGACGCCCTGGTGCGGCCCGGCTTCCTGCGTGCCTATGCAGCCGCCATGGCCGCATCGCCACGATGCAGCATCTTTGGCGGCGTGATCGTTCCGCGCCTGGACGGAGAGCCGCCCGCCTGGCTGCTGGCCGGGCTTGATGTGGTGGAGGGCGCTTATGCGGCCCGGCGGCGAGCCACAGCCGATGTCTTTGCCGACGTCGACGCCGATCTTCCGTTCGGCGCCAACTACGGCATGGTGACCGATGCCCAGCGCCGCTTTCGCTTCGATCCCGAGCTTGGCCGGCGGCCAGGCAGCCCGTTCGCCGGCGGCGAGGAGATCGCTGTGATGCGCGCCGCAATTGCCGCCGGTCACCACGGGTGCTGGGTTCCCGAAGCGATCGTCGACCATCTCATCGGACCGGAGCGGCAGAGCGAGGTCTGGCTGTGGGGGTATTTTCACGCCGACGCACAGCAGCGAATGTCCGCGCACCCGGCGTCGCTTCTGGGTCGGCTCAAGGCCGGTAGGGCCTTTCGCCGTTATCGGCGGGCGCGGACGAGGATGGAGCCCCGGGAATGGCTAAAGCTGTTCGTCAAGGCGGCGCAGCTGGCAGGAAAGGCCGGTGTCAGACCGGATCTCTGAGCAGCGTCTTTCCGCTGGGGGCCAGATCCGGGGATACGCCCAACAGATCCAGGATCGTCGGCACGACGTCAAAGGAACTGCTGGTGCCCGAGCGGCCGGCTTCGAGGCCCGGGCCGGCACCGAAGATGAACCCCCAGTCGCCGGTATGGCCACCCGTCCGGCGCCAGGGCAGCGGACCGACGGTGCCGAGTCGCTCATGCGTCATGCCAAGAAGGCCCTTGCGGAAAAGGACGTAGAGATCGGCCTCATGTGGCCCGATTTCGAACGGTGGCTTGCCAGCCCGGAACGTTTCGCGCACCGCCGGTTCGCCGCTCAGCGGATCGCGGCACTGCGACAGCAGCAATTCAAGTTCGTCGAGGAGTGCATCATAGCGTTCGGGCGCCACCTTTCCCGATGCTTCCCGGCCGCGCAGGTTCAGCCGAATCTGTCCGTCGTAAAAGGCTGGAATGGCAAAGGCGTCCATATCAGGCCAGAAGCCGCGATAGCGCGTCGCGGGCATCCAGCCGATGCCGCGAGGCTCCCGCTGGCGGCGAAGCGATTCGGCGTCGCGCCGCCTGCCTATGCCTGCCTTGACCAGCGCGCGGGCAATGGGGCCAGGCTTGTCCGGCCATGGAGCGAGCTTGCGCAGCGTCGGCTCCCAACCCTCATGCTCACCCAGCAGCGGCGTGCCGTCGGCAAGGCGCGCCGCAGGCTTGAGGTCGCGCATATAGGCTTTGCCGAAGCTGCGTCGGTAGAGCAGCTCCGGCAGCAGCGCCATCGCGGGCACGTCGCCCTCGTTCATGCCCATGCCATGCATGGAAAAGGCCAGCACCGTCGCGTCAGGGAAGGTGTCGGCGAGGTCGCCGACCAGGTGGTCGAGCGCTTCGTAGATGCCGATCATCCCTCGCCTTGCCGGGACTGCGGAGGCGTGATGATGGAGGGGGTGTTCGGTATCGATGCCGTGCCAGAACGGCTCGCTTCCGGAGTGTGCCTCGGAGGGAACGACGATCGCCAGATCCCAGTCGGGAAGCCTCTCGCGCAGCAGCCACTGCGCGATCTCGCGGCGCTTTTCGACTGCAGCGATCAGGGCGGCGGCGGCCGCTTCGGTTTTCGCGGCGGAAGGCCAGCAGAAGCCGTAGATCCATTCCGGGGCGGGGTATGGGCCGAACCTGCCGGCAATTTCGGCAGCGAGACCAGGTGGATTGGAATGGGCCTCGACGCCGGGATCATGCGCACCCCAGGCGGCGAGGCCGAGGACATCGCCACTGTCGCCCAGGCGGCAATAGGGCAAGTCGAAGGCCACCACCTTGCGGCCGATGCCCGGCAGATAGGAAGCGGCAGTGACTTCTTCCTGAAGGACGTCATAGGTGGCCGGATCGTAACGGACCGCCGACCAGCGGCCGCCATCGGATGGCGCGAGCCCGGTGGCGACGTGTTCCCAGGCGAGACCCGAAAGCTTGTCGCGGCCATGATCGAGCTTGAGGCCAATGCCGTTGCGCCGCAACCGATCGAGGTTGGGTAGGCGTCCTTCGCCGATCATCCGCTCGACGAGGTCGTGGTCCATCCCGTCTAGCCCGATTGCAATGACGCGCGGCATTTTCCCTCCAGCCTGAGTTCCCCACGACCAGTATTGCTGAGCCAGCCAAGGTCGACAATGGCCGGATAGGACGCGGTAGCCTGCGACACCGGCGCTTCATTGAATTTCTTACCGATATCTGAGATAATATTCCCAGTGCGAGAACGCCCGCTGAGGAGTTCGACTGGCACGCACATAGTCCTCACGGGCGCTCGAGCTTAACTCGAACGTAGCCAAAGAGGATTGTTCATCATGGCAACGCTAAACGTAATGGAGCCCCTTGGGCTCACCCGGCATCGGCGCTGGGAGGACATCGTGTCGATGATCCTCGGCGCCGCGATCATCGTCTCGCCGATGTGGCTCGGCGTGACCGAGATGCCGACAATGATGGCGGTCACCGCGCTCGTCGGTGCTGCGATCGTCGTTCTGTCCGGACTGGAGCAGATCTTCCTGCGGCGCTGGGAAGAAATCCTGTCGCTGTTCTGCGGCGTCTGGATGGTGGTGCAGCCGTTCGTCTTCGAATATGGCGGCGCTCTGCGCAGCTGGCACATCGGCCTCGGCATCGCGGTGGCGGTGCTGGCGACCCTTGAACTCTGGCAGGATCGCAACCGCAACCTCGAGGCATAGCAGCAGCGGGAGACAGGAGAGGGGACCTCTTTCGGGGGGCGGTCTGCGAAGCCGGAACGGTACGGGATTCCGGACCGGGGAATTGCCAGACAGAATTGTCTGGTGCGCTTCACCTGCGCCGTCGCAACACGGCATCCTGCGTGTGGTAGCGCCCGGACGCAGCATGTCACCGAGCTGCCGTGGAGGGGGCCTCACCAGCCCGCCGCCCGGCTGCATGTCGAGCAGCGAGATCTCGAAATGCTCGACCAGCAAGACGAGATCGGCCGGCGCAACGTGCAGGATCTCGACCAGCGCCGCGAATTCGCCGAGGCTTGGCAGTATGGCCAGCGCACCGCGCAGGATGTTTGCCTCGTCTCCTTCGACATCCAGCTTGACCAGCACGCGCATCATCGAAGGACCTGCATCGAAGCTGCGAAGGACCCGGTCGAGCGTGGTCGTCCGCACCGGCAAGGCGCCGTTGTCGCCGGGCTTGGCGAGACGAGCCGTTCCTGACCAGTTTGGGTCGACGTGAAGCGCGGCCTGGCCTTCCTTGTCGGACAACGCAGCGTCCAGGATGATCGCCGGCAGCCCTGCCTCGTTCGAGATAGGGGCGGATCGCCGGATTGGGTTCGACCGCGATGATGCTTGCCCCGGAAGGCAGGCCGCCATTGACGAGCATCTCGCCATAGTTGGCGCCGACATCGATGACATGCGTCCAGGCATGCTGCTGCAGCAGCAGATGCCAGGCAGACAGGGCGGGCGGATTGAGATTGCCGTCGGACTGGATCAGTTTCTGGGCGCGACGGTCCAGCGGGTCGACATGAATCCACGCGCCGCCAGGCGCGCGGACACGGACCGGCAGCGCGACGGCTTCTTCTGGCGTTCGGCTGCCAGTGCGCCTGTCGGGCAGCCGAAGGAGCTTTTCGCCCAGCCTGCGCAATCGGTTGTGCGGTTTGCGCGCCTCGGCTTTCGCGTTAAGCCGTTCGATCTCGGCGCGATAGGCATGCTCCTGCGCGGTCCATGCGGCCTCTTTCAGCTCCATGCGCCGCACGCGGGCGGCTGCGGGCATCAGGCTGATCGCCGGATTGCGGGAACCCAGGTCGCGATTCCGTCCCACCGTATGTGGCCAGAGATGCAGGTCGGATTCCCTGTTGTCCACGGCCCATGCTGTTGGGCTGAAGCTGGCCGACCGAAACGCCACGTTCATCGAGAGCTGATCCCGGCGCGAGTAGCGCATCACGTGGAAGGCCCAGGCTTCAAGTATGGAAGTGACGCGCGCCGAACGATGGTCGCGGATCATCATGCCTGTCCATCATGGGCGCTCCTCCAGTATTTCGGGGCAGCTCAGCGTGCAGTGGTTGAGCTGCTCGAAAATGCGGGAGGCGTCGTCAGAACCTTTTCTCGCCATCTCCAGGAACTCATCCAGTACCGTTTCCCGGTAGGAATGCGGTGCGACGAGGAAGCCGATTGCCGGATCAGCTCCAGCATTCGTTCGGAGGGGGGCCGTTTCAGGATCACGGAGTTGTCGATGTAGATGGAGCAGTCGTGTTCGGGCAAATGGACATGCGGGCGGATTTTCAGGTTGCGCTGGCTGGTATCGGATCCTGCGGAAACAGCGGTTCGACAACGCGGCAGTCCCTGCTTTCGCTGCGCAGCGCGTGATCGTCGGTCAGGCAGATGAAGGGTAGCTGGGAGCGCGAAGCGACCGGCTGCTCGTTGAGGTGCTCATAGCCACCGACGAGCACTGTGTAGACGCAGCATTTCATTCCGGACGCCTCAAGGTCTCAGGGAGGCCATGCGGCCACTCCAAACCTCACGGCCCGCCATATAATTCGAGGCGCCGGATGGCCGCGTTGCAGTCTGAAGGCAGTTCGGCCGACTCGCAAGGTTGAGGTGCAGATGCGCGGTCGGTTGGTTTGACAGGTCATCGGCAGGTGGAAAAAGGGCGCCGCGCGGCGCCCTCCTTGAGTTCAGAGGAAACGTTCCGGCTTACTCGACCTCATTGGCGTTGAAGGCGACCCATTTGCCAAGGGATGGCAAGTCGAGCGAGCCGGGTGCACGGTCGGCCTCGTGCAGGGTCGTACCGGAGCGGAACTTGAGCCCGACCATGACGGTATGGAAGTTCTCGCCATAGCGGTACTGGTCGCTATCGAGCGCATGATAGGAAATCTGGGTGAATTCGTAGCGGGTGAACAACGAGACCGGCCAGGTTTCCGGGCGGATTTCACTCTCCACGTTGAAGTCGAAGATCCGGTTGGGCAGGTTGTCGGTCCACTTCTTGCCGCCGGCATAAGCGCCGTCGAGCTTCACCGACCAGTTGTCGTTGAGGAGGTAGTTGATGCCAAGCCGGGCGAACGGCGCCTCCCGCGTGCCTTCGTCGTACCTGTCGTAAGAATCGAGATAGCCCGCCTGCGCGAAGACCGAGCCCCAGCCGGTCAACAGCTGCCTTCGGCGCCGGCGAACCAATAGTTCATCTCCCGGTTGGAATCGCCGCGATCGTCGTGAATGCCAAGGCCGCCCAGGGCGCCGACGAGAAAGCTGTCCGTACGATGGTAGAGGTGGACGGCGCCATGGCCATAGGCGTTGGTCCTGTCGCCATCGGCGACGTCGGGCTTGCCTAGCGCTGCCGCCTGCAGGTCGCCCTGGATGCCCCAGTTGGGCGCGAAGTCGTAGCCCAGTGTTCCATCAAACATCACGGTTGGACGTGTGTCGTCAACTCTGACGCCGCCTGATGATTCTATCCCCATCCGCCAAGAGTGTTGTGGATACCGGCGAAGGCAAGGCCGATGCGGTAGCCGATGGACTGCTGGTCGGAAACCTGTTCGCCCGCGACCACAGCCGATGACACGCATAGGAGAGCCATGACGCTGGCTGCGCCAAGATAATTTCTAGATTTCACTGTGCCACCCCGGATTTTCGCTTGAAAATTTTATGATTCAAATATTCTTTGACTGAATTAGTATTGGTGGGGCGATAGCAATGGCACAGACGACAACTTTATCAATATATGAGAAGTAATAATGTCGCGTGGCAAATTTGCCTCGGTTTTCTTATCGTGCATGCAAGTATGCAACATGCATGCATCCAGTGCATGCTGCCTGGCAGTCCTGTGCGCGTCGTTCAGCGCCAGCCTATGTACGTCGTGAACTCGGCCATCAGCGTGTCGAAGCGCTCGAGATTCTGTGACAGGTTGGTCGACGAGACGCCGCCGCCGCAGTCGATCAGGTAGTCGAAATAGGTGTTGTCCTTGTCGTTCGAGGCACGGCCGGCGACCTTCTTGTTGTTCCATTCGAGTGCCTTGTCCTGCATCGCCTTGTCGGTCTTGAAGCTGCTCTGGAACTGGACGCGCCGGCACTTTTGCGGTTCGCCGCCCTCGCAATTGTAGAAATAGACCCAGAAATTCATGCCGGAGGCTTTGGAATCGATGACCGGCAGGTTGTCGCTGTCGACGCCGACCTTGGCCTGATAGCCGGCCTTGGTCATGATGTCCCCGAACTCCGCGACGGTTATGCCTTCCATAACCGTTGGGGCGGCCTGTGGTTTGTCTTCGGCCCTGGCTGCCGTGCCGGCAGCAAGAGCCAGTGCAGCAGCAAGGACCAGACGCAGCATCGGCGGACTCCTCGACGGGTTGTGCTCAATAATTAGCTCAACCTGATATTATCACCTGCGATGGGTCAGTCGGAAGCTGACCATTCGGGCGATGGAGCCGGCTTCGGCAATGCATGGAGATTGTCGGGGAGAACGGGAGAAAAGGCTGGAAAATGCGGACAACAAAAAAGCCCGGCGAACCGGGCTTTTTGAGTGTCTTCAGACAGTTGGAGCTGTCTGAAGCAGGAAACTGGTGCCCAGAAGAGGACTCGAACCTCCACGCCTCGCGGCACACGGACCTGAACCGTGCGCGTCTACCAATTCCGCCATCTGGGCTGGTGGCGGTGATGTAAGCGGGCGAAGCGACTGTGTCAACGCGCTTTTTCTGCTTTTGCCGAGGAATGCTGCGGCAGGCCGCAAATGTCGCATTCGGGTGATGAGGCTGACGCAGGGGCCGACTGGCTTTCGAAGCCGGCGAAGGGTCGGGAGCCGCGTATGCACGGCTCCCGAATACGTTCAAAAATCTGCGCCGTCCTTTGCGCGTCCCGTTGGACGGCCGACGCCATCGCGACTCAGGCCAGCACGTCTTTGGAAGCGACGGTCGAATCGGCGTTGAGCTTGTAGACGATCGGCACGCCGGTTCCGAGTTCGAGCTTGACGATGTCAGGCCCCGAAATACCGTCGAGCGCCATGATCAGCGCGCGCAGCGAGTTGCCGTGGGCTGCGACCAGCACGGTGCCGCCGGAGAGCACATGCTTCTGCATGTCGTGCAAATAGTAGGGCCACACGCGCGCACCGGTGTCCTTCAGGCTCTCGCCGCCGGGCGGTGGGGTGTCGTAGGAGCGGCGCCAGATATGGACCTGCTCCTCGCCCCACTTGGCGCGGGCGTCGTCCTTGTTGAGACCGTTGAGGTCGCCGTAGTCGCGCTCGTTGAGCGCGGCGTTGCGGATCGTCTTGAGGTCGCCCTGGCCGAGAACGTCGAGGATATGCTGGCAGGTGGTCTGGGCGCGCGACAGCGCCGAGGTGAAGGCGATGTCGAATTTGAGCCCGCGCGCCTTGAGCTTCTCGCCGGCCGACTTGGCCTCGGCGTGGCCTTGCTCGGTCAGGCCGGGATCGCGCCAGCCGGTGAACAGGTTCTTGAGGTTCCATTCGCTCTGGCCATGGCGGACGAGCACGAGAGTACCGGACATTTTTGCTCCCTTGGGTGAGGACTGTAGTGGCGGAGTTTGATTAGAGGCCGAGCACGTCGCGCATCGAATAGAGGCCGGGCTTGCGTCCATGCGCCCACAGCGCCGCCTTGACGGCGCCGCGGGCAAAGATGGTGCGATCCTCGGCGAGATGCGACATGACGATGCGCTCGCCCGTGCCGGCGAGGATAACCGAATGTTCGCCGACGACCGAGCCGCCGCGCAACGCAGCAAAGCCGATCGTACCGGTTTCGCGCACGCCGGTGTGGCCGTCGCGAACGCGTACGCTCTTCTCGGCAAGTGCGATCTTGCGGCCCTCTGCGGCGGCTTCGCCGAGCAGAAGTGCCGTGCCCGATGGCGCGTCGACCTTGTGGCGGTGGTGGATCTCGACGATCTCGATGTCGAAATCATCGGGTCCGAGAGCCTGCGCGGCCTTCTCGACGAGCACCGACAGCAGATTGACCCCGAGGCTCATATTGCCCGACTTGACGATGGTGGCATGGCGCGCGGCGGCGGCAATCTTGGCGTCGTCGTCCGGCGAGCAGCCGGTCGTGCCAATGACATGGGCGATGCGGGCCTGCGCGGCATAGCCGGCGAATTCGATCGTCGCTGCCGGCGCGGTGAAGTCGAGCACGCCGTCGGCCTTGGCGAAGGCGGACAGCGGATCGTCAGAGATCGGTACGTTGATGATGCCGATGCCGGCGAGTTCGCCAGCATCCTTGCCGAGATGCGGCGAGCCTGCCCGTTCGATGGCACCGACGACACGCACGCCTGCCATGCTGTGCACGGTACGCAACAGCACCTGACCCATCCGCCCGGCGGCACCGACGACGACAAGACCCATCTCGCTCATATCAGGCTCCCTGAGGCAGCGCGTGCTGCCGCTCTACCATTGCAGTCTCGGTGGTATCGTCCACGAGTCCAAGTGCGGCTTCGTCATGCAGATTGTGGAAGCGCGCATAGACACCGTTGGGGTCGGCCATCAGCGCGGCATGGGTGCCTTGCTCGATCAGCCGGCCTGCGTCCAGCACGACGATATGATCGGCATTGATGACCGTCGAGAGGCGATGGGCAATCACGATGGTGGTGCGCCCTTGCGTGGCGGTGGCAAGCGCTTGCTGGACACGCGCCTCGGACTCGTTGTCGAGCGCCGAGGTCGCCTCGTCGAGCAAAAGGATAGGCGCATTGCGTACCAGGGCGCGCGCAATGGAGACACGCTGGCGCTGGCCGCCGGATAATGTCGAGCCGCTTTCGCCGACCGGCGTGTCGTAGCCCTCAGGTTGGTCGAGGATGAAGTCATCGGCGAAGGCCTGCTTGGCGGCGTCGCGGATATCCGCGTCGGTGGCATCGGGGCGGCCGTAGCGGATGTTGTCGGCGATGGTGCCTTCGAACAGGTAGGGATGCTGCGAGACATAGGCGATGGATTGGCGCAGCGAGCGCTTGGTGACGCCTGATATGTCCTGGCCGTCGATGACGATGCGGCCGCCGTCGAGATCGTAGAAGCGCTGCAAAAGCGCGATCAGCGTCGACTTGCCGGCGCCCGAGGCGCCGACGATCGCCGTGGTCTTGCCGCCGACGGCGGTGAAGCTCAGCTCGCGCAGGACGGGGAGGTCGTCGCCATAGCCGAAGGAGACGTTGTCGAAGCGGATTTCGCCCTTGCCGACAGCGATCGCCTTGGCGTCCGGGGCGTCTTCCTGCCGCGGCTGGGTGTCAAGAATCTCGTAGAGCATGCGGGCGTTTACCAACGCACTCTCGAGGCCTACCTGGGTGCGCGCGAGCTTGCGTGCCGGATCATAGGCGAAGATGAACGCAAAAATGAACGAGATGATGTTGCCAGGCGGTTGCATGTCGACTGCCGAGCGGTAGCCGGCGTAGCCGATGATGCCGGCAAAGATCGCGCCGCCGAGAATTTCGGTGATCGGCGAAAGACGCTCCGACACCCGGGCGATCTTGTTCGAGCGTGCCTCGACGTCGCCGATCAGCCCGTCCATGCGCCTGGCGAGCTGATCCTCCATGGTGAAGGCCTTGACGATGGCCATGCCCTGGACGGTTTCCTGCATCGAGCCGAACAGACGGGCCCCGACGAGGATGGCATCGCGGTTGAGGCGACGCAGCCGGCGCATCAGGTAGTTGACGGCAAAGACCAGCGGGGGCCCGATCAGCAAGGCCAGCAGCGATAGAACCGGATCCTGGTAGACCATCACGCCGATGAGCACGATGAGTGTCACCGCATCGCGGGCAATCGAGGTGATCAGGATGTTGAGCAGGTCGCGCACGCCGGCGACATTCTGGTTGACCTGGGCGATCAGCTGAGCCGAGCGCTGCGACGAGAAGAAGTCCATGCCGAGGCTCATCAGGTGGTCGAAGATGCGACGCTGATAGCGGGCGATGAGGTTGTTGCCGACCTTGGCTAGGACGACCGCCTGGCCATAGGTGGACAGGCCGCGAATGACGAAGGCGGCGAAGGTCGACAGGGTGATCAACAGGATCAGGTCGGCGCGCCGCTCATAAAAGATCAGGTTGATGATGTCGCGCATTATCCAGGCAAGGAAGCCTGTCGTGGCCGAAATGGTGAGCAGGAAGATCGCCGCGAAGGTGTAGTGCCAGATGTAGTCGCGGCCGTTTTCGGCGACGATGCGCTTGATGACGCCGACGATCTCGCTGCGCTTGGAGCTCGGCGTCTGGTTGGGGTCGATGGTCAAACAGGCAGTCCTGTCGCTCTTGCGAAAACTGCGCCCCTCTTAAAGCATGATGCCGCGAGGGGAAACCGCCATTTGCCGCAGTGCGGCGATGGCTATGTCCGCCAGCGCCGATCGCCTGTCTCGATGCCGAAGAGATCGGGATTGCGGGCATAGGCGGCAAGCCCGGCAAGGGCCGCCAGCGGGTGGGTGATGACATAGACCGGCATCGAGGCCATCAGCTCGCGATGTGGTGCCTTGTCCTCGAAGGCCTCGCGGAAATTGCCCCGTTTCAGCGCCGGCACAATTTTCTGGGCGATGCCGCCGGTGAGGAAGACGCCGCCCTTGCTTTTGAACACCAGAGCGAGGTCGCCGGCGGTGCGGCCAAGGCAGGTCACGAACAGCTCGAGCGCCTCGACCGCCACCGGGTCGCTGCCGTCGAGCGCTGCCGCGGTGACCTGTGCCGGCTGGGTCAGCACAGGTGCCTTGCCGTCGGTCCTGGCGACGGCGCGGTAGGTGTTGACCAGACCGCGGCCGCACAGGATCTGCTCGCCCGAGATGCGGCCGTCCAGCTTTTCGATATGTGGGAACACCTCGAAGTCGCGCTTGGAGCGCGGACCAATGTCCATGTGCCCGCCTTCGCCGGGAATGGGAATCCAGCGCCCGAGCGCGTGGACAAGACCAGCGACGCCGAGGCCGGTGCCGGGTCCGAGCACGACGCGGCCGGCGCCTGGTTCAGGCTCGCCGCCGCCGATCCTTTCCATATGTTCGTCGCCGAGCGCCACGACGGCCAGTGCCTGGGCTTCGAAGTCGTTGAGCACGAGGATGTCGACGAGGCCGAGCGTCGAAAACATCTGCCGGGGGCGCACCACCCACGGGCAATTGGTAAGCGCGATCTCCTCGCCCTCGACCGGGCCGGCAACTGCCAGCACCGCCGAGCGTGGGCGGATGGGCGAGCCGTCGAGCACGGCCAAGATGGCGTCGTCGATGGTGGCGTAGCTGGCAGTCTGGACGATGCGCGGCTCGCCGGCGTCCTTGTCGGCGTTCTCGACGATGGCGAAGCGCGCATTGGTGCCGCCGATGTCGCCGATCAGGATCGGAAAGGGGAGAGCCTGCGACTGGTCGCTCTGATGTGACATGCCCTGTTTCGTCCCCGTGCCGGCGTTCAGCCGTTCTCCTGGTTTTCCAGCATGATCTCGGCCGTCGCCCGGTTCAACGCCATGGGAATGTCGTAGACGATGGCAAGCCGCATCAATGCCTTCACATCGACGTCATGCGGCATCGGCGTCAGCGGATCAACGAAGAAAATCAAAAGGTCGATCTTGGCTTCGCTGATCAGCGCGCCGATCTGCTGGTCGCCGCCGAGCGGACCGCTTTTCAGCGGCGTCAGGTTGAGGTTCGGGCAGGCCGCCAGGATGCGCTGACCGGTGGTTCCGGTGGCGACGATATGGCAGGTCATAAGGAAGTCGACATGATCGCTGGCGAAGGCGACGAGGTCGTCCTTCTTTTCGTCATGGGCGATCAATGCGAGACGCAAAGCTGGTGTCACTCGGGGTTCATCCAGGCAAGCTAAATCGGTTGAAATTCCATAGACCGATTTCGATCGCTTTGGAAGCGCCGGGTGCGTGAATGCAGCCGGCGCGGCCAACGCGCCCAACCTGCTTGTTGGCGGGGCCTATTTGCCGGCAGGCCGGGGGCGCGGCACCGGAATGTCGACTGAAGGTCGGGGCGCAAAGGCGTTTGCCGTGGCCGGCACGCCGGGTTCGGCGATGATTGGTGTCTCTGCCACTGCCGGAGCCGCAGGGTTGGGCGTTGCCGCATATGCGCTGCCGCCGGGCCCGTGATAGGTGACGGCCGCCTCGTTGACCGGCGAGGGTGCGTCGAGCACGGCGCGGCATGCCTTGGGCAGGCTCGCCATGGTCATGATGTCACGCGCCCGAGGCTTGGCCGGGCCGGTGGCCGGACGCCACGGCTCTTCGGTGAACCACCAGGCCAGCGACTTGTCGCAGCCGTCGCCGCGCGGCGTCGCATCCTGCTCCTTGCAGCCCTGCGAACCCGGCTGGCAGCCGATGCGGACGTGGAAATGATAGTCGTGGCCCCAGAACGGGCGCACCTTGCGCAGCCACGAGCGGTCGCCGGTGACGGTGTCGCAGAGTTTCTTCTTGATGCCCGGATTGACCAGGATGCGCTCGACCTCCGGGTAGCTCGCCGCGCGCTCGAGCAGGCGCGTATGCGCCGGCGTCCAGCGCTTCTCGATGACACGATGGGTCTTTTCGTTGACCATCGACACCGCGCTCATGTTCTCGCGCTCGGTCGGCGACAGCCTGTGGTCGGGCATCGGCGTCAGCCAGATGTCGGCGTCGAGGCCGATCTGGTGCGAGGCGTGGCCTGATAGCATCGGGCCACCGCGCGGCTGCGAGATATCGCCGACCAGAAGGCCGGGCCAGCCGTCCTGGGTGGCTTCCCGCGACAGCTTCTCGATCAGCGCGATCATCTTGGGATGGCCCCAGCGCCGGTTGCGCGACAGGCGCATCGCCTGCCAGGTCGGGCCGTCGGTGGCGATCGCCACGCCGCCGGAGAAACAGCCCTTGGAGTAGAAGCCGTAGGACGCGGGCGCGATCGCTGCCGGCAGCTTCTTGTTGCCGAACAGGTCCTTGGCGAGCTCCGCAGCGCTGGCCGCCTGGATGTCGGTACCGACAAGGCCAAGCGTTGCCGCCGCCATCAGGAGCCGCCCCGCCTTGCCAAGAAGTCCGCTGAAAATTGTCGTCATGGAACCCGATCCTCTCAGCCAGCTTGGGCTGCCACGGTTACCTAGAGGTAAATTTCGGCACCCGCACCCCGGTCATTCTTTGCGCGACTGTTCCATTCCGATCAAATCGGAATGGGACTCTGTCTGTTGGTGGAGCATGATCTTGTCCGAAAACCGGCTGCCACTTTTCGGGATCATGCTCTTCGCTCAACCCTGCCTGATCGGGCTGCGCCTGTCGCTTTCGCCTTCGCCGCGCCAGCTGCCGTCGGCCCACATGCTGTCCAGCGCCTTGCGATAGTTGGACATGCCGAAGGCGAAGCCGAGCGCCTTGATGGCGGTGTTGGCGACACGTTTGTTTTCGCCATAGAAGGACCGCGCCATGGGCGAAAGTTGGGCGGTCTCGAACGGAATTTCGGGCGGCGGTGCAACGCCCATCTTTTCGGCCGCATAGGCGACGACGTCCTGCGGCGGTGCCGGCTCGTCGTCGGTGACGTTGAAGACCCCGCCATAGTCGCCCTCGGCGAGGAACCACAGCGCACTGGCAATGTCCTGCACATGGATGCGGTTGAAGACCTGGTCCTTCTTGACCAGCCGCTTGGCGGTGCCGTTTTCGAGATTGACGAAGGCATTGCGGCCGGGGCCGTAAATGCCGGACAGGCGCAGGATGGCGACTGGGCGCGCGATCTGTTCGCCAAGTGCATGCCACGCTTGTTCGGCCTCGAGGCGCATGGTCGATCGCCCCGGTTTGGGCCGGCACGTGGCGGTTTCGTCGATCCAGGCACCGCCATGGTCGCCATAGACGCCGACGGTCGAGAGATAACCGATCCAGCGCAGCAGCGGCATGTCGTGCGTGATCGCCTCGCGGGCGGCGTTGAGCACGGGATCGCCATCATCGCCGGGAGCGGCGGAGACGACGAGATGCGTGGTCCTGGCCAGTTGCGCCCTGATTTCGGGGGTGAGGTGGCCGTCGAAGACGAAGGGCTCGATACCAGCGGCTTCGAGCGCCGGAAACTTGTCCTGAGAACGCGTCGTTCCGGCAACGCTAAGGCTTTGCGGGCGCATCTGCGCAAATGCCTTGCCGGAATAGCCGGCGCCGAAGATGAAAAAGGTCTGCTCGGTCATGACTGCGTCCGCGACTGTTCGACTTGGGTGAGCCCGGCCTGCCATTCCGCGATCACGTCGTTATCGGTTTCGACCTTCAGCATCTGTTCTGCAAGAGCCGAAAACGTCGCGTCGGGCAGCAGCCGCGACAATGCCCAGACGGCGGCACCGCGCACCAGAGGCGAGGTGTCGGAGAGCAACGTCCGGCATGGTGCGATCAGCGTGGCGTCGGCGGAATTGCCTGATGCGATCAACACGTTGCGGACGAAGCGGTCGCGGCCGATGCGCTTGACCGGCGAACCGGAGAAGAAGATCCGGAACGTCGCGTCGTCGAGGGAAAGCAGTTCGGCAAGGCGCGGCTCGCGCAGATCGTCGCGGGCGGCGAGTTTCTGCTCCGATGCGGCTTGGGCGAACTTGTTCCACGGGCAGGCCGCAAGGCAGTCGTCGCAGCCATAGATGCGGTTACCGATCTTTGGGCGGAATTCGAGCGGGATCGGACCCTTGTTCTCGATGGTGAGATAGGAGATGCAGCGCCGCGCGTCGATGCGGTAGGGCGCCGGGAACGCTTCTGTCGGGCAGGCGTCGAGGCAAGCGCGGCAGGAGCCGCAGCGGTCGATTTCGGCCTCGTCAGGTGCTAGCTCTGCTGTCGTGAAGATGGTGCCGAGGAACAGCCACGAGCCGAATTCGCGGCTGACCAGATTGGTGTGCTTGCCTTGCCAGCCGAGGCCGGCGGCTTCGGCGAGCGGCTTTTCCATTACCGGCGCGGTGTCGACGAACACCTTCACGTCGCCGCCGGCACGGGACACGATCTTGCCGGCGATCTCCTTCAGCCGGCCCTTCATGACGTCGTGATAGTCCCGGTTGCGAGCGTAGACCGAGATCGCCGCCCGGTCGGACATGGCCTGCAGCGCGCGCGGGTCGCTGTCCGGCCCATAATTCATGGCGAGCACGACGATCGAACGCACCTCGGGCCACAGCACTGAAGGTTCGCTGCGCCGTTCCAGCGTCTCCGCCATCCAGGCCATCGAGCCGTGCAGGCCTTCGCCGACGAACTGGGCGAGGCGGGCAGGCGCGAGCGGGATGGCGTCGGGGCGTGTGACGGCGATGGCAGCGAAGCCGGCGCGGCTGGCTTCGCGCTCGATCAGCTGGCGCAGCGCGCTCTCAGAAATCGAGGTCCGCATAATGCGATGCCGGGGTCAGCCCGCGCACCCGGTCGGCGAGCAGGGGCCGGAAGGACGGGCGCGACTTGACGCGTGTGTACCATTCGCGCGCCGAGGAATATTCGCGCCAGTCGATCTCGCCGAGATAGTCGAGCACCGAAAGCGATGCGGCGGCGGCAAGGTCGGCATAGGTGATGCGCGACCCGGCGAGCCAGTGGCGCGTGCCGGCGAGCCAGTTGGTGTATTTCATATGCTGGCGAATGTTGGCGCGGGCAGCACGAATGGCCGCCGAATCGGGCGAACCGCCGCCGGCCGCTTCCGGCATCAGCGGCTTCAGCACGCGCTCGCGAACCAGATGCCGGGTCACTTCGCTTTCGGTCTTGGTCAGGTACCAGTCGGTCAGGCGGCGGATTTCGGCGCGTTCCATCGGGTCTTCGGCGAACAGACGACGCTCGCGCTTGAGCACGCCGCGGGTCTCGTCGACATATTCGGAAATGATCATCGCGCCGACGATCGGCACGTCGCCCTCGGCCAGGAGCACCGGCAGCGTTCCGGCCGGGTTGAGCGACAGGAACTCCTTGCGCCGCGTCCATGGCTTCTCCTCGATCAGCGCCAGCTCCTCGCCATACTCGCCGAACGCCAAACGGACGAAACGGCATGTGGCAAACATCGGGTGGTGGAAAAGCGTCAGCATGGTCCTGCGAAATTCGTGATCGATGGCGCTCTGGCGAATCGCCTGAGGCGTCGTTAGAGCTTCTGCGGCCCGGCTCGCCGGGCTCTCGGGCGACCCGACCTATAGGGTGAGTTCCGCCGCATGACAAGCAATCGCGCATGAACGCCTCGCGGGGATGGGAATGGATAGCCAGACAATCATCAATGCTTTGCTGCTCGGGCTGCTCGAGGGCCTGACGGAATTCATCCCCGTGTCCTCGACCGGCCATATCCTGCTTGCCGGCCATTTCCTCGGTTTCAACTCGACCGGCAAGACTTTCGAGATCTTGATCCAGCTCGGTGCTATCCTGGCGATCCTGTCGGTTTACGCGACCAAGCTGTGGCAGATGTTGGTCACCTTGCCGTCGGACCCGAAGACGCAGCGTTTCGTCGCAGGCATCCTGATCGCCTTCCTACCGGCGGCCGTGATCGGTGCCCTGGCGCATGATTTCATCAAGACGGTGCTGTTCGAATCGCCGCAGCTGATCTGTGTCATGCTGATCCTCGGCGGCCTGGTGCTGTTGTTCCTCGACAGGCTCGACCTCAAGCCGCGCTATGGCGACGTCACCAATTTCCCGCTGTCGGTCTATCTCAAGATCGGCCTGTTCCAGTGCCTGGCGATGATCCCCGGCACCTCGCGCTCTGGCGCCACCATCGTCGGCTCGTTGCTGATGGGCGTGGAGAAGCGCGCGGCGGCCGAGTTCTCGTTCTTTCTGGCGATGCCGACAATGGCCGGCGCCTTTGCCTACGACCTCTACAAGAACCGGGACATCCTGTCGGCAGCTGACTTGCCGGTGATTTCGGTCGGCTTTCTTGCCGCCTTCATCACCGCGCTGATCGTGGTGCGGCACCTGCTCGACTATGTCTCCCGCAACGGTTACGCGCTGTTTGGCTGGTGGCGCCTGCTGGTCGGCGGCGCCGGGCTGATCGCCCTGATGGTCTGGGGCTGATCGCCCCGAGGCGGTCTGTTCAGGGTGAGCCGTCTGTCAGGAAATCGCGCCGTTAGAAAATTGCAAAGACGACGACGATCACCACAACCCACACGGCACCGCTCACAACCGCGCCGAAGGCTATACCCCTGCCGAAATTGTCCTCTTCCATGGCACCCTCCGCACACCACTGCAGGCTCTTGCGTCCAGGCAAATTCAGGTAGCCTGCAATGATAACGGTGCGGCTTCGAAAAGGTTGCAACCTGTGATTGGACGGGCTGGGCCTCAGGCGAGGGTCGTCAGTCCACGCCTGAGCAGGTCCAGCGCCAGCACGGTGATGGCGATCTTGAACCATTTGCGGAAGCTCTCTTCCGGCATGCGTTCGAGCAGCTTGGTGCCGTAGACGGTACCGAGATAGCCCGAGACGATCATTGCGCCGATCAGCGGCAGCCAGTCCCCGAAGGCAAAGCCGGCGAGGCCGAAAACGATGATCTTGAGCCCATGCTGGGCAACCATGCCGGCGGCATGGGTGGCGACGAGCGCCTTGCGGTCATTGGCGAAGAACTGCGCGAACAGCACCGAGACCAGCGGCCCGGTGGCGCCGACGAGCATGCCGATCAAAGCGACGATGACGCTGCCGATCGCAAGCCCGGTGCGAGTCAGTTTGTCGATGCCGGGAACCTTGGTCCAGGTGATGGCGATGACGAAGGCGCCGAGCACCAGCTTGAGCCAGGCGTCGGGCAGCTGGATGACGACGAAGGCGCCGATGACGGCACCGACGATCGAGCCGGCAATGAAGGGGGCGGCGACGTCCATGCGCACATTGGCGCGTTGGTGCCAGGCGCGGCCGCTGTTGGAGCCGAGCTGCACCGCGCCATGGACGGGGATAAGCGCGGCCACCGGCACGAACAGGCCCATCAGCGTCAGCATGGCGATGCCGCCGCCGACACCGAAAGCGGCGGTCAGCGCCGAGGTGAAGGCGCTGGCGATGATGAGAACAATCCCGATGAGCGGGTCGAGTCCCTCAGGCAGGAGCAAGGCGAGGGCATCCATGCGCCCTCAGCCGGTCAGGCTTCTGTCCGGCGCGTGAACTGGCCGGCGGCGCGGTAGCGCCAGAGGTAGCTCGGCAGGATCGATGCTGTCGACTTGGGGGCGATGCCCGTGGCTGCGATGGTGCGGCCTTCGTCGAGGGCTGCCTTCGACACGACATTGTCGGAGCGCAGCAAAAGGACTTGGTCCTTGGTCAGCAGCGGATTGGGCAGCATGCCGAGGATCGAGGCCTGCAGGTTGGCGATCGACCACGGCACCGGCACCAGCGTGCGCTTGCGGTCGATGACCTCGAGCATCTCTTCCATGCACTGCTTGAAGCTTAGCACCTGCGGGCCGCCGATCTCATAGATCGAGCCGCCCTTGACCTTGCCGTCGACGGCGCGCGCGACCGCTTCGGCAACGTCGCCGACATAGATCGGCTGGAAGCGGGTTTCGCCTCCACCGATAAGCGGTAGCACCGGCGAGAAACGCGCCATATTGGCGAAACGGTTGAAGAACTGGTCCTCGGGGCCGAAGACGATCGACGGGCGGTAGATCACCGCGTTTGGCAGCGTGTCCTGGACGGCCTTTTCGCCGCGCGCCTTGGTCTGGGCGTAGAGCGAGGGCGAATTGGCGTCGGCGCCAAGGGCCGAGACATGGGTCAGCGTGGCGCCGACGGCGCGCGCCGCCTCGGCGACGGCGCGGGCGCCGAATTCCTGCACCGTCGAGAAACGCTGGCGTCCGCCTTCATGCAGGATGCCGACGAGGTTGACGACGTGCGAGGCGCCCTGGACGGCGCGGTCGACCGACCAGCGCACGCGCAGATTGGCCTGCACCGGCTGGATCTGGCCGACATTGCCGAGCGGCTGCAGGTGGAAGGCGAGGTCGGGCCGACGGCAGGCGACGCGCACGAGATACCCGCGCTTGGCCAGCGCCCGCACGACATGGCGGCCGAGGAAGCCGGACCCGCCGAAAACGGTCACGAGTTGCGGGGTCTGCAGAATTTCAGTCATCGCTGGCTCCGGTCGCCAAAAGGGGCAGAAGATGTAGCGTTTCTTAGCCCGTTTCGCAAAAAAGGCAATCATCGAGCGACTGCACGGAGCGGCCCGCGCCGATCTGGCGCGGGCATGCGGCTTGCCTTGGGAGGCAGGGTTTCGAGGCAGGATCGAAATCCGGTTTTCCGGAAACGACCATGCGGGTCACAAACTAGAACTCGCGGCCGAGGCGTGCGTCGACCGAGTGGCGGTTGCCGCCGCGAATGACGAAGAACAGGAAGATCGCCGCCCAGATGATCGACTTCTCGGCGCCCTGGTAGCCCTGGCTCATCGTGACCCAGTGGAACCAGACGGTGACCAGGAGCACGAACATGGCGGCGAAGGAGGCCGGGCGCGTGAACAGGCCGATGGCGATCAGGATGCCGCCGAAGAACTCGGTGCAGGACAGAAGCAGCGACCAGAAGGCGCCGGGGTAGAAGCCGAGGCCTTCGACCATGCCGGCAGCGCCGAACGGATCGGAGATCTTGCCGAGGCCGTGGGTGACCAGCGCTGCGCCGGCGACGACGCGCAGAACGGTTTCGGCTGAATCGTGGAGGTTCGAATAAAGGCCGCGGAGCGCGGGGATGAACAGTCGGCGGCCGGAATTTTCGGTCGTCAGGGTCAAGGACATGTCTCCGATTGCGGGGCTATGCACGATTAAAATATTGCAATGCACCAACGCCGCGATGGCCGGGTCACGGTCAAGTCAACAAGGTTTGATATAAAGATGATTGACAAAGTCAACTTTTAATAATGTCGGAACCCTGCGCTGACCGAGGCGTTGACCCCTCAGTGCGGCGGACCTGTCGTGCCAATCCAGATCAATCCCCGAAGGAGAAATCGCGATGAATTGGAACCAGATCGAAGGCAATTGGGAGCAGTTCAAGGGCAAGGTGCAGAGCCAGTGGGGTAAGCTGACCGACGATGATCTCGACGTCATCAAGGGCAAGCGCAAGGAACTCGCCGGCAAGCTGCAGGCCCGTTATGGCAAGGCCCAGGAAGAGGCCGAAAAGGACATCGACAGCTGGCTCTCCCGCCACTGAACCGTCTTTCGCAACGCGCCGCGGGCGATCTTCCCGCGCAGAGCCCCGCCGTCGAGCGGGGCTTTTCGTTGCAGGCTTTCGTTGCAGATAGCGCCGATGCAGAAAACCCCGCGCGAGGCGGGGTTCTCCGGATGGCAGCAATCGGGTGGCCGATGTCTGGCGAGGCCGCAGCCTTCGCGAGGCATGATCCCAAAGCCGGTTCCAGACTTCTCGATCATGCCCGAGGCATCAGGAGGGTTCCCGGCAGGTCTTGCCACCCCAACCCTGCTGACCCGACATGTTGCCACCTGCGGCCTTGCAGTCCTGGATGAACTTGGTGTTGCAGTCCGGGAACTTGCTGGAGCCGTTCTTGCAGTACTTGTCTTCGGTCGCGCCGCCATTGCCCGACGAAGCCTTGCCGCTCGGGCCGGACGGCTTGTCATTGTCGGGGGCGTCGGAGATGTCGCCGGGGCCCGAAGGGCCGTTGCCGCCGGGGGCGTCGGAAATGTCGCTCGGACCCGACGGACGGTCGCCGCCGCCCGGGCCGGCCGAGAAGCTGGCGGCATTGGCGCTGCCGATGGCGCCGGCAAGCAGCAGGACGGCGGTCAGGATGGTGATCTTGGTCTTCATTGTCTTATTCCCTTTTCGAGGTTGCGTTTCGGGGTCGCGGAAACGCTCTGGTTTCCACGTCGGAACGATCTTTCGGTTTGGGTTCCCCCCGGTTGATCTGGCGAGCTCACCTCGCCCTGGACATGACTGGGTCGCAGCGTCAGCGGGAAAGGTTCAAAACGAGTTCGAATTATTTTCGCGAGGGTTTCGTGGGTGGTTTTTTGTCCGTCGGGTTGGGGTTCTGAACCGCCACAGTAGTGGAGGCGTCACGGCATGGAGCCCCGGGTTTCCGCACGTCGCTTCGCTGCTGCTCCGCGAGGATGACGAAGGCATTGAGGCTTGCGGCCCATCGCCGACGTCAGTGGTTGGCAGGCTTCGAGGTTGGCTTTTTGGCGGGTGTTCTCAATGCAGGGCAACGCAGGAACAGGAGCTGGAAGCTCTCCGCGAGCCTCCGACGTCGACGACGAGCGTCGAGGCCCATGTCTTCGTCATCCTCGGGTGGAGCAGGAGCGAAGGAGTGCGGAAACCCGGGGATCCTTGCCGCGACGGTGAAACCGCCGCTACGGGCTTCGCGCTCCCAACGGTCAGGTAATGAAGTTGGGGCCGAAAACGCCTAGGCTCACTCTGCCTGCCGCGCGGCAAACTCGCTGATACGGGCGTGCAGGGCCGCAGGGATTGCGATCCCCCCGGCCTCTGAGCGGGCCCGCGCCACAGCTTTTGCCGGGCCGGGGATGTGGACGTGGTACTGGCTGGACAGCCGGTCGAGCTGTTCGCGCATGCGCGTTTCGAAGCCGGGATCGAACAATTTCGGGTCGAGCGCCACGATGAACAGCCCGGTGCCTGGCGTCTGGTGGCCTTCCGATATGGAAGGCGCGTCGATCGACCAGTTGGCGCCCGAGACGCCGGCCGCAAGCACCTCGACCATCAGTGCGACATTGGCGCCGCGCGCGCCGCCGAAGGCGAGCAGCACGCCTTTCATCGCCTTTTTTGCGTCTGTCGTCGGCTTGCCCTTGGCGTCGAGGGCCCAGCCCTCGGGGATCGCCTCGCCTGTTTCAGCCGCCTTGCGGACATTGACGAAGGCGGTGGCGCTGGACGACTGGTCGATGACAAGGGGTGGGCCGTCGGCGGCGGGTGCTGCAAGCGAGATCGGGTTGGTGCAGTAGACCGGCTTGGTCGAGCCTGAGCCGGCGACGAGCGCCGGTCCGTTGGTGGCGGCGAGCGCGACGAGGCCGGCTTCGGCGAGGCGGCCGGTGAAATAGCCGAGCGAGCCGCAGGTGTAGGCATTCTTCTGCGAGAATACGGTGACGCCGAACAGCCGGGCTGCCTTGGCGATCTCTTGGAAGTTTCGGTCGAAGCCGGTATGCGCCGCACCACCCTGGCCGTCGGACAGGTAGATCGCCAGCGCCGGCCGGCTGACCACGGGCTCGGCCTTGCCGTCGATGCGCCCGGCCTCGAGCGCCTCGAGATAGTCGACATAATGCGACAGCCCGACGCTCGCCTGGCCGTCGGCCTCTGCGGCAACGGCGGCAAGCGCGATCGAGATCGCCGTTTGCTCGGAGGCGCCGGCGCCGATGGCTGCGGCGATGCACAAGTTACGGGCTTCTTCGAGGTTGAGCGTGACGGTCTCTGTCTTTGTCTGCGGCACGGGCGTCATCCCAGTCTGGACGGAATCTTCGCCTCCAGCTTGCGGAAGCCGAAGACGAGGATGCCGGTGATGATCAGATAAATGAGGGCGAGCAGCAACAGCGGCTCGTAGACGATGAAGGTGTCCTGGCGGACGCGCGAGGCGACCGCGTAGATGTCGATGACGGTGATTGTGGCGACGAGCGGCGTTGCCTTGAGCTGCAGCACGGTTTCGCCGGCCAACGTCGGCAAGGCACGATGGATCGCCTGCGGCAGCCAGATGCGGCGGAAGCGCTTCCACGGGCTCATGCCGAAGGCGCGCGCCGCTTCGAGCTGCCCCCTCGGCACGCCGGCGAACGCCCCGCGCATCACCTCGCCTTCATAGGCGGCATAAGACAGCGTCAGCGCAACGACGGCGTAGGGCCAGGCCTGCCTCAGGATCGGCCAGAGTTCGGATTGCCTGATCCACGGATATTGCGGGAACAGCGAGCCGAGGCCGTAATAGAGCAGCCAGAGCTGCAGCAGCAGCGGCGTGCCGCGGATGACAGTGCAGAACGCCTTAGCCGGCCAGGCCAGCCAGAACGGACCTGCGGCCTGGGCGAGCCCGAGCGGCACGGCAAGCATGAAGCCGAGCGTCACGGTGACGGCGAGGATCCAGATGGTGCGCCAGATGCCGAGCAGCGCCAGGTCGTAATATTTGGGCAGCCAGTCCCAGCGCATGAAGATGGCAGCCGAGAGCACCAGTGCTGCAGCGATGGCGATGAGCACGATGCGGTGCGGCTGCAGCCACTCGGAGCGGGCAGCAGACACTGCTGCAAAGGGCGTGGTTGCGCTCATCGGCCGGTCTCGGCGATCGGCGGCATGCCGCGCCGCGCCCAGCGCTCGATCCGGCCGATGATGACGTTGGAGAACAGGGTCAACAGCAGGTAGAGCACGCCGGCTGCGACGAAGAAGGTGAAATAGGCCTTGGTGGTGGCGCCGGCTTGGCGTGTTTCCTGGGTCAGCTCGTTGAAGCCGACGACGGCGAGCAGGGCCGTGTCCTTGGTGGCGATCAGCCAGAGGTTGGCGAGGCCGGGAATGGCGAAGGGCAACATCGCCGGCAGGGTGATGCGGCGCAGCATCTTGCCCGGCGGCATGCCATAAGCGCGCGCCGCCTCGATCTGGCCCTGCGGTATGGCCAGAATGGCGCCGCGGATGACCTCTGTGGCGTAGGCGCCCTGGACGATGCCGAGCACGCCGATGCCGGCGGCGAGACCGGAGATGTCGACGGTGGCGTAGCCGAACTGTTCGAGCGCCCGGTTGATGAGGTCGGTGCCGGCATAATAGAGCAGCAGGATCAGCACCAGCTCCGGCACGGCACGCACGAAGGTGGTGTAGATCTCCATCAGGTCGCGCACGACAGGACTACCATAGAGCTTGCCCCAGGCGCCCGCGATGCCGATGGCGAGGCCAAGCCCGAAGGCGCCAACCGCGATCTGGATCGAATTGGTGAGCCCGCGCAACAGGTTGGCGCCCCAGCCGGGCGGCGAGATCGCAAGCAGCTCGACGGCGCTCGTTTGCAGCAGCGGGTTCAGCAGATGCTCGATGTCAGTGGTCCTTCGCACACGAGGTCGTCAAAAGTCACCCTCACCGTCCGCGCCACCTTTTTCCACTTCGTAAGGGAAAGGTGGCGCCTGTCCAGGAAGTTTGGCGCGACCTTGCAGACGCTCGGTTCCTCGCCCCCAGCAAGTGGGGGAGAGGTGCCGAGCGAAGCGAGGCGGAGAGGGGCTTGGATCGCAAACATCATGGCGGCAGACCAAGGCACCCTGCGCCGGCCCGCTCACTTGCCGTAGATGTCGAAGTCGAAATACTTCTTGGTGATCTCGGCGTATTTGCCGTTGTCGCGGATGCCCTTGATGGCGGCGTTGAACTTGTCCTTCAGCTCGGTGTCGCCCTGGCGCAGGCCGACGCCGACGCCCGGTCCGAGCACTTCGAGGTCTTCGGCGACGTCGCCCTTCATGTCGCAGCAGGCCTTGCCGGCATCGGTGGCGAGGTAGGTGTTGAGCGAGAGCGAATCCGCCTGCACTGCATCGATGCGGCCAGCCGCAAGGTCGGCCTGGGCCTCGTCCTGGGTCTGGTAGATCTTGATCTCGGCAGCGGTGGAACCGAAGTGCTTCTTGGCGTAGGCCTCGTGCACGGTCGATACCTGGACGCCGATGATCTTGCCTTTCAGCCCTTCCGGCGTGGCGTCGAACTTGGCGTCCTTGGAGCCGATGATGCCGGTCGGGGTGTTGTAGTATTTGTCGGAGAAGTCGATCGACTTCTTGCGCTCGTCGGTGATCGACATCGAGTTGATGATGGCGTCGATCTTCTTGGAGTTGAGCGCCGGGATGAGGCCGTCCCAGGCGGTCATGGTGACCTCGCACTGGAGCTTGGCTTCGGCGCAGAGCGCCTCGATCATGTCCATTTCCCAGCCGCCCCATTTGCCGGAAGCGTCGGGCGAGGCGAAGGGCGGGTAGGGTTCGGGCGCCATGCCGACCTTGATCGACTGGGCGCTGGCGCTTCCGGCGCCGAGAACCAAGGCCAGGGCCACAGTTGCAAGCAGAGATTTCATGCTGTCACTCCCGTTATCGTTTGTTTTTGACGTTCCCTTGATTTCGTCCGCTCGTCTGGGTTTTGCGCATGGTCCGTTCCATCGGGGACTACGCTAGCCGATGCTGCGGATGAATTGCTTTAGGCGTTCCGACTTCGGCGCGCCGAAAATCTGTTCGGGCGGCCCCTCCTCCTCGACCTGCCCGTTGAAGAGATAGATCACATGCGTCGCCACCTCGCGGGCGAACTTCATCTCGTGGGTGACCAGCACCATGGTACGGCCCTCGCGGGCGAGGTCGCCGATGACCTTGAGCACTTCGCCGACCAGCTCGGGATCGAGCGCCGAGGTCGGCTCGTCGAAAAGCATGACGCGCGGCTGCACAGCAAGCGCGCGCGCAATCGCCGCGCGTTGTTGCTGGCCGCCGGAGAGATAGGCCGGATAGACGTCGCGTTTCTCGGCGAGGCCGACACGGGCGAGCAGCCGCTCGGCTTCTGCAATGGCGTCCATGCGCTTGATGCCGAGCACATGCACCGGCACCTCGATGACGTTTTCCAGGAGCGTCATGTGGCTCCACAAATTGAAGCTCTGGAACACCATGCCGAGGCGCGAGCGGATGCGCTCGATCTGACGGCGGTCGGCGGGGATGCTGTCGCCAAAACCATTGGGCTTGAGGCGGATCTCCTCGCCATTGACCCGGATGATGCCGCTGGTCGGGTTTTCCAGGCAGTTGATGCAGCGCAGCAGCGTCGACTTGCCGGAGCCCGAGCCGCCGATGATCGCCACCACCTCGCCATCGCGGGCCGACAGCGACACGCCCTTCAGCACATGCAACTGGCCGAACTTCTTGTGCAGATTCTCGACATGGATGGCTTCGGCGGCGAGACCGCTGGTCGGGGCAGGGTGCTTGGCTGCATCGACCGCAACCATCAGCGATGGCCCCGGCGTATGAACGTTGTCACGTCAGCTGGCAATCGGCTGCTCATGGTCGCGTCGCGATGTTCCCCTGGGCGGGGAGAGTGGACCCTTCTGCCTTGCGGCGTCAACGGCGCCATTTCCCGCTTCTTATGCGGCCCATTACGGCACTTGCGACGTTGTTATGCAAGTGTATAAATATTGCGAAAAGCCGGCTTCGGCGATTTTTCTCAAGACGCGAAGGTGGACATGGCAGTCGCTGCGCGGAGAAAATTCCGCCGCGAAGGCGAGGAGCGCCGGCGGCAGGACCTGATCGAGGCGACGCTGGATTGCGTCGCCGAAAACGGCCTGCAGGGTGCCACCGTCAGGGCGATTGCTCTGCGCGCCGGCGTCACCGCAGGCCTGATCAGGCACTATTTCCCGGGCAAGGAAGAGCTGCTGCAGGCAGCCTATGCGACGATCATGGGACGCATGACCGAACTCGCCAAGACAGCGCTTGCGATCGTCGAGGAGGAACCGAGGCTGAGGCTCGCCGCCTTCGTCGGTGCCAGCCTGGTGCCGCCGGTCATCGACGCCAGGACATTCTCTTTGTGGGCGAGCTTCATCGGCCGGGCCGGCTCCGACCCGGCATTGGGCGTGGCGCACAGGGCTGGTTATCTCGGCTTCCGTGACGAGGTCGAGGCGCTGGTGGCCAAGGTGCTGGCCGATGTCGGCCGGAAGGCGAGCGAGGGCGAATTGCGCCGTCACGCCATCGCCATCAATGCGATCATCGATGGTTTGTGGGTGGAGGGTTGTCTCGCCGGCGACATGTTTGCCAGCGGCGAACTGGCGGAGATCGGCATCGGCTCGGTCGAGGCGATGCTGGGATTGAGCTTGCGACAGGGAGACGTGGCATGACGACGATCGGCGAAGCGCTCATCGGGCTTCTGGAGGCGCATGGCGTCGACACGGTGTTCGGCATTCCCGGTGTGCACACGATCGAACTCTATCGCGGGCTGGCGCGCTCAAGCATTCGCCACGTCACGCCGCGCCATGAGCAGGGTGCCGGTTTCATGGCCGACGGTTATGCCCGTGCTTCGGGCCGCCCGGGCGTCGCCTTTGTCATCACCGGCCCGGGCCTGACCAACACCATCACCGCCATGGCCCAGGCACGCGCCGATTCTGTGCCCATGCTGGTCATCTCTGGCGTCAACGCGCTTGGCTCGCTCGGCAAGGGGCTGGGCTTCCTGCATGAGCTGCCCGACCAGCGTGGCATGATGGAGAAGGTGGCGCTGTCGTCGCGGCGGGTGACCGAGGAGGCCGAACTGCCCGGTGCGATTGGCAAGGCCTTCGAGATCTTTGCGACGCGGCGCCCGGGGCCGGTGCATATCGAGATTCCGCTCGATGTCATGGCCTTGCCGGCGGACGGTTTGCGGCAGTTGCCGAAGCGTGGCGCCGCGCATGTTCCGGGCGAACGCGTCATCGCCGAGGCCAGGCCGCTGATCAGTGCCGCGAAACGGCCGCTGATCCTTGCCGGCGGCGGGGCGCGGCGGGCCGGAGCCGAAATTGCGGCCCTGGCGGCAAGGCTCGATGCGCCTGTTGTGACCACGGCCAATGGACGCGGGCTGATGCACGGGCACGAGCTCAACGTGCCGGCAAGCCCGAGCCTCAAGGCTGTGCGCGCGCTGATGGCCGACGCCGATCTTGTGATCGCCGTCGGCACCGAATTCGGCCCGACCGACTACGACATGTATGGCGACGGCGGCTTCGTGATGCCGGAGAAGCTGATCCGCATCGACATAGACGAGATGCAGCTGGGACGGCGCCCGGCACCGGTTTCGATCCGGGCCGATGCGGCGGCAGCGCTGGCGAGGATAGGGGACGATGTCGGCGACGCGCGCAAGGCCGATGGTGCGGCGCGCGCCCGGGCAGCGCGGGAAAGCGCCTGGACGGAGATCGGTCCGGCGATGCAGGCGCAGGTCAAGGCCGTTGAAGTGATCCGCGACGCCTTGCCGGGCGCGATGATCGTCGGCGATTCCACCCAGCCGGTCTATGCCGCCAATCTCTATTACGACCATGACCGGCCGGGCGGTTGGTTCAACGCCGCGACGGGCTATGGCGCACTCGGCTTCGGGCCGCCGGCGGCGATCGGCGCAGCCCTTGCCGTCCCCGATGCGCCAGTCGTCTGTCTCAGCGGCGATGGCGGATTCCAGTTCACTCTGCCGGAGCTGGGTGCTGCGCTCGATGCGGCAGCACCCGTCATCTTCGTCGTCTGGAACAACCGCGGTTATCGCGAGATCGAGACCTCGATGCTCGACGCTGGGGTCGAACCCGTTGGCGTGTCGCCGGTGCCGCCGGATTTCGTGCTGATCGCGCAGGCCTATGGGCTTGAGGCGGAGCGATTGCAGAGTGTCGACCTGCTGGGTGTGGCGCTCAAGAAGGCCCGCTCGACGGGAAAACCCTGTCTGATAGAAGTCACCGTAGAATAGGCTGCGTCGCGGCCCACTACGGGAGTTGATCATGACTAAGAATTTCGAAGGCCGGCATGTGGTGGTTACCGGCGCGACCGGTGCGCTGGGGGCAGCGGTTGCCAGGCACCTGCTGGCCGAGGGCGCCATCTGCCACTTGCCGATCAGCCGGGCCAAGGCTCCTGACGGGTTCGAGTTTGCCGGTCATGATCGCGTCCATGTCGCCACCAGCGTCGACTTGACCGACGCCAAAGCCGTGGATGCTTTCTACGACGCCATTCCGAGCCTGTGGGCTTCGCTCCATTCCGCCGGTGGCTTCGACATGGCCTCCATCGACAAGGTCGATCCGACCCAGTTCGACCAGATGATGGACATCAACGCCAAGACCGCCTTCCTGTGCTGCCGTGCGGCGGCGCGCGCAATGATTGCGGGCCAGGCTGGCGGGCGCATCGTCAACGTTTCGGCCCGCGCCGGCATCGAGCCGCGCAAGGGCGGCGGCATGGCCGCTTATGCGGTGAGCAAGGCAGCTGTTGCGGCGCTGACCCTGGCGCTGGCCGAGGAGTTGAAGGGCGCCGACATCCTGGTCAACGCCGTGGCGCCGTCGACGCTCGACACCAAGGCCAATCGCGATGCGATGCCCAAGGCGGATTTCGCCAAATGGGTCAGCCTCGAAGCGGCTGCTGTTACGATCGCGCAGCTGGCATCGCCGGCCAATCAGGTCACCAGCGGCACGGTGGCAGAGATCTACGGCCGCGCGTAGGCACAATCGCCTGCGACGAAGTCGGGCCGCGAGCAGAATGGTGGCCGCGCCTACTGTGTCAGCAGGCCGCCATTGGGTACGCCAAGCAGTTTGGCCGGCAGGTAGATGACCAGCGAGGCAGCGCCCTTGATGACCTGGCCGCCGTCGGCCAGGATCGTCTCGGCCGGCGCGCCCTCGCCCCTGTCGGTGACGTCGTTCATCAGTCCGCCCGAGGTCGTCAACGCCATCAGCGTCGGCGAACTGGCGAAGACGCCATGGCTGCCGCCGTCGAGGTTGGAGGTGTCGAGCACGGTTATGTTCTCGGCCTGGAGGGCTGCGACGTCGGCGCCGCTGCCGACGCGTGGATGGCCGCCAGTTAGCCCGCCCGACAGGTTGAGCGCCTTGTCGCGCTTCGAAACCAGGATCATGAACGGGTCGGGCAGGTCGTCAATATCGCGCAGCTGGCTCTGGAAGACGTCGATGTCGATATCGGGTGCCGCAAGCACCAGGCCGTTGATGCGGTTGATGTATTTGCCGCGGCCGCTCAGCGACAGGCTGCGCAGCGCCTCCATCACCACATAGCTGCCCATCGAGTGGCCGACGAGCACGATGCGCTTGGCCTTGGTGCGGGCGGCGATCTCGATGGTGTCGGCAAGGCCGTCGCGGCTGTATGCGGCGCTGTCGCGGTCGTAGACATAGAGCGGCAGCGACCCGGCCGACGGCCAGGCGTAATGCAACGCCACCGCCTTGACCTTGTAGTCGTGGACGATCTGGGTGTTGCGGAAGATGCTGTCGGCGAAGTTGTTGTTGTAGCCGTGCACGAAGATGAAGATCTCGCGCTCGGCCTCGGGACGTCGCATCAGGTCGGCGTCGAGGGCGGCGACGAACTGCGTCTTGTCGTCATAGGGCTGGAAGGTGCGGGCGATGAAATTGCGTTCCGGGCTCGGCGTGCGGCTCGTGCTTTCGACCTCGCCGGCGACATGGGTCCTTGGGATGCCGATCTCGAACTTTGCGAAGTTGAGCTGCTTGGCGCGTTCCGCCGAATAGGGCAACGACAGGTCATTCGAGCGGGCGCGCATTGTCGAGACATAGATCTGGACGACGGAAGCGGATTCGCCCTGCTTGCCGTCATTGAGCCCAAGCACGGCCCGGCCGCCGCAGCCTGAGAGGACCAGCAACACGAAAAAGACGGTCAGAAAACGCAAACTGGGCATGGGCAGGCTCTGAACGCGGGCGGCAAGTCTGCGATTAATGCGCAGCAATTCCCTGTCGCGGCAACCTTGGACAAGCCGATCATGCCCGGCCGGGAAGCATTCGGATGAGCCGTGAAGCATTCCGGCATCACTTCTGGCCGGCGACGACAATCAGACAAGAAAAACCCCACCGGATCGCTCCGGCGGGGTCATTCAGTTCACGACAATGAGCTGTTGGCTCAGTTGTTGCGGTTCTTCAGGGCTGCGCCGAGGATGTCGCCGAGCGAAGCGCCGGAGTCGGTCGAGCCGTACTGAGCGACTGCTTCCTTCTCTTCGGCGATTTCCAGCGCCTTGATCGAGACCTGCAGCTTGCGGGTCTTCTTGTCGAAAGCGATGACGCGGGCGTCAACCTTCTGGCCGACGACGAAGCGCTCAGGGCGCTGCTCGTCACGGTCGCGCGACAGGTCGGCGCGCTTGATGAAGGTCTCGATGCCGCTCTCGACAAGACGGACTTCGAGGCCACCATCCTTGATCGCGATCACTTCGCAGGTGACGACGGCGTTCTTGCGCAGTTCGCCAGAGGTCGAAGCTTCACCGACGGCGTCCTTGCCGAGCTGCTTGATGCCGAGCGAGATGCGCTCCTTCTCGATGTCGACGTCGAGAACCTGAGCCTTGACCATGTCGCCACGGTTGTACTCTTCGATGACCTGCTCGCCCGGACGGTTCCAGTCGAGGTCGGACAGGTGCACCATGCCGTCGACGTCGCCGTCGAGACCGATGAACAGGCCGAATTCGGTCTTGTTCTTGACTTCGCCTTCGACTTCGGTGCCGACCGGGTGGTTACGGGCGAAAGCTTCCCACGGATTCTCGAGCGTCTGCTTGAGGCCGAGCGAGATGCGGCGCTTGGCCGGATCCACTTCGAGCACGACCACGTCGACCTGCTGGGTGGTCGACAGGATCTTGCCGGGGTGCACGTTCTTCTTGGTCCACGACATTTCCGAAACGTGGATGAGGCCTTCGATGCCCGGCTCGAGCTCGACGAACGCACCGTAGTCGGTGATGTTCGTGACGGTGCCGGTGATCTTTTTGCCGATCGGGAACTTGGTGCCGATGTCCGACCACGGATCCGACTCGAGCTGCTTCATGCCGAGCGAGATGCGGTGGGTTTCCTGGTTGATGCGGATGATCTGCACCTTGACCGTCTGACCGATGTTGAGGATTTCGGTCGGATGGTTGACGCGGCGCCAGGCCATGTCGGTGACGTGCAGCAGGCCGTCGATGCCGCCGAGGTCAACGAACGCACCGTAGTCGGTGATGTTCTTGACCACGCCCTCGACAACCTGACCCTCTTCGAGGTTCTGGACGATCTCGGAGCGCTGCTCTGCACGGCTCTCTTCGAGAACAGTGCGGCGCGACACGACGATGTTGCCACGACGGCGATCCATCTTGAGGATCTCGAAGGGCTGCGGGTTGTGCATGAGCGGGGTGACGTCGCGGATCGGACGGATGTCGACCTGCGAACGCGGCAGGAAGGCAACGGCGCCGTCCAGATCGACGGTGAAGCCGCCCTTGACCTGGTTGAAGATGACGCCTTCGACGCGCTCACCCTTGGTGAACTTCTCTTCGAGCTTGACCCAGCTCTCTTCGCGGCGAGCCTTGTCGCGCGACAGCATGGCTTCGCCAAGCGCGTTTTCGATGCGCTCGACATAAACCTCGACGGTGTCGCCGACCTTGAGCGAGCCGTCCTTGGCCTTGGCGCCGAATTCCTTCAGCGGAACGCGACCTTCGACCTTCAGGCCGACGTCGATGATGGCCATGTCTTTTTCGATGGCCGTGACGATGCCCTTGACGACCTGGCCTTCGCCCGAATGACCGTCCGAGAAGGACTCTTCGAGCAGGCTCGCGAAATCGTCGCGGGAGGGATTAGCTTGTGACATTGGATCTCCTGGTGCGTCCCGTCTAGCGGGAGCGGCGCCGTGGGTTAGCGTTGCGTTGACCTGCCAACATTCCGGGCCAAAGGCCCTTGGCCGCCTGAAGCGGCAAATCGGCGCAAGAAAAATGCGGACAGGTCGGTTAAGTGGCGAAATCCGAGGATTTCAGCCTGTTCTCAGCTGCCGAGGACCCGATCAACGATATCCCTGGCTGCGGAAAACGCGGCTTCTATATCCATTTCCGACGTATCGAGCAAGTGCGCGTCGTCGGCAGGCCTGAGCGGAGAGTCGTCGCGGCCGGTGTCGCGCTCGTCGCGACGGACAATATCGGCGAGAATGCCTGCGAAATCGGCGACACCACCATTGGCCTCGATCTCGGCGAGCCGGCGCTGGGCGCGGACCTCGGCGCTGGCGGTGACATAGAGCTTCACTTCGGCGTCGGGGCAGACCACTGTGCCGATGTCGCGGCCGTCGAGCACGGCACCTTGCGGCGCGCGTGCGAAGTCACGCTGCTTGTCGACAAGAATCTTGCGCACCTCGGGGATGACCGCGACCTTCGACGCCGCGTCGCCGACGGCATGCGCCGACAGCACCTTGCGGTCGAGATGGCCGAGATCGACCAGCCTTGCCGCCTCGATGGCATGCGCCACGTCGTTGAGCGGCCAGCCCTTCTCAAGCAGCATGTGGGCGACGGCGCGATAGGTCAGCCCGGTGTCGAGCAGCGCCAGGTGGTAGTAGTCGGCGAGCCGGCGGGCGAGCGTACCTTTGCCGGCGCCGGCCGGACCGTCGATGGCGATGGTGATGGAAGCAGGCATGTCCTGGCCCGAACTCCTGGTCAGACGCCGCGCATCAGGCCGCCATCGACCTTCAGGCTCTGCCCAGTGATGTAGGCGGCACCCTCGGAGGCGAGGAAAGCGATTGTCGCGGCGATCTCGGCCGAGGTGCCGTAGCGCTGCATCGGCACGCCGTCGCGGCGCTCGTCGGTCTGCGGCAAGCTGTCGATCCAGCCCGGCAGCACATTGTTCATGCGGACATTGTGCTGGGCGTACTGGTCGGCGAAGAGCTTGGTGTAGGCGGCGAGGCCGGCGCGCGCCACGGCCGATGTCGGGAACATCGCCGCCGGTTCGCCGACCCAGGCGGTCGAAATGTTGACGATGGCGCCGCCCTTCTGGGCGACCATGATGGGCGCCACCAGCCGCGTCGCGCGCACGACGTTCAAGAAATAGACGTCGATGCCGGTGTGCCACTGCTCGTCGGTGATCTCGAGCAGCGGCGCGCGCGGCCCATGTCCGGCGCCGTTGACCAGGGCGTCGATGCGGCCCCACTTTTCCATCGTCAGGTCGACGAAGCGCTTGAGGTCGTCGTTCGACTGGTTGGACCCGGTGAAGCCGAGCCCGCCGAGGTCCTTGGCCAGCGCCTCGCCCTTGCCCGATGAGGACAGGATGGCGACGGCATAGCCGTCGGCTGCCAGCTTGCGCGCCGCCGCAGCACCCATGCCGCTGCCGCCGCCGACGATCATCGCTACTTTGTTGGTCATTGTCTGCCGTCCTTCAGCCCGTTTGATGTTTCGCTTCGGCGTCGCCGCAGCCAATCTCTTGCATGAAGATAAAGAAGTGGCCCGAAGATCACCAAGCTCAAAATGGCGAGCAGGGGATGCATCGGGCCCAATTTTCCAAGTGTAAAGCCTCCCAAGCTCTTCGCGAGATATGTTACGCCGGCCAGCACAAGCAATGCCAGATAGAGCAGCACGCCGAGCCTATGGCGATGGCCAAGCTTGTCGAGCAAATCGGAATGTACCGTCGCCATGGAGGGGAACAATAACTCTCGCGAACTTGGGCGTGCCTGCGCAAGAACCTGCCGCCTTTGTCGGCTGCAATATGAGCTAACGGCGAGATTGATGCCGACATATGCCGCTATCGCAATGGCCGGTACGATGCGTGTCAGGGCATCGCTCAGCCAAGCCACGACCGTGGCTGCGGCCGGCAAGATAGTCAGAATGGCCATCGCCCATTCAGACTTCTTGAGGGATTTCAGGCGCGCAAGTTGTTCCTCGCTGACCGTGTAGGTCTGCGACCAACGGCTTTCTCGATACTGTATCGCGCCGTCGGCAAGTCTTCTCCAGTGCGGGCCGCTCTCAGGCTCCGGCATCGATCTCCGCCCCGAGATCGGCCATCAGGCCCATGAATTCCGGGAAGCTGGTTGCGATCATCGCCTGGTCGTCGATGGTGACGGGCTTTTCGGCAGCCAGGCCCATGACCAGGAAGCTCATGGCGATACGGTGGTCGAGATGGGTCTTGACGGTACCGCCGCCGAGGCCCTTGCCGCCGGGCACGCCACGCACCGACAGCGTGGTCTCGCCTTCGCTGCAGTCGGCGCCATTGGCTTCGAGGCCGCGGGCAACGGCGGCCAGACGGTCGGATTCCTTGACGCGCAGCTCTTCCAGCCCCTGCATCAGCGTTTCGCCCTCGGCGAAGCAGGCGGCGACGGCGAGGACCGGGTATTCGTCGATCATCGACGGCGCGCGTTCGGCCGGGACCTTGACGCCCTTGAGCTCGGAGCCGCGGACGCGCAAATCGGCGACGTCCTCGCCGCCGGCATTGCGGCGGTTGAGGATCTCGATCGACCCGCCCATCTCGATCAGCGTGGTGATCAGGCCGGTGCGGGTCGGGTTCATCAGCACGTTTTCGATGGTGATGTCGGAGCCCGGCACGATCAGCGCCGCGACCAGCGGGAAACCTGCCGAAGACGGGTCGCCCGGCACTGCGATGATCTGGCCTGTGAGCTTGCCCTGGCCTTCGATGAAGATGTGGCGGACGCCCTGCTCGTCGGTCTGGACTTCGATGTTGGCGCCGAAGCCCTTGAGCATCTTTTCGGTGTGGTCGCGGGTCATCACCGGCTCGATGACGGTGGTGATGCCGGGCGTGTTGAGGCCGGCGAGCAGCACGGCCGACTTGACCTGGGCCGAGGCCATCGGCACCCGATAGCTGATCGGCGCTGCCTGCCGCGGGCCGCGCAGCGTCAGCGGCATGCGGTCGCCGGGCGAAGCGTTCAGCACCTGGACGCCCATCTGGCGCAACGGATCGAGCACGCGGCCCATCGGCCGGCCCGACAGCGAGGCATCGCCAATGAAGGTGGTTTCCATGTCATAGGTGCCGACGAGGCCCATGGTCAGGCGCGAGCCGGTGCCGGCATTGCCGAAGTCGAGCGGCGCCTCGGCCTGCAGGAGCGCGCCGTTGCCGGTGCCCTTGATGACCCATTCGTCGCCATGCTTCTCGATATGGGCGCCCATTGCCTTCATCGCGTCGCCGGTGCGCATCACGTCCTCGCCCTCGAGCAGGCCGGTGATGCGGGTTTCGCCGGAAGCCAGGCCGCCAAACATGAAGGAGCGGTGCGAAATCGACTTGTCGCCAGGAACGCGGGCGGTTCCAGACAGGGATTTCGACTTCCGGGCGATGGCCGGCTGCGGCACAGCTTGATGCGACATGGTGGTTCCTCGTGCGGGACGCCCCGCGAAACCGGGCTTTCCCAATGATTGCGGCGGTGTCGTAGCATCGATTGCCGCAACGGTCATCCCCCATCGCCCCTGCCGGGGGATTTGGCTTTGACAGCGCCCCAAACTGCGGCTAAGGGGTCCAAAAAGCGACAAGACGAGGCCTGACGTGGCAAAACCCGAACTTGGCACCAAACGTGTCGACCCGGAAACGGGACGTAAATTCTATGATCTGAACAAGGACCCGATCGTCTCGCCCTACACCGGCAAGGCCTATCCGCGCTCCTACTTCGACGATGGCAAGATCGCCGCCATCATGGAAGAGGAAGAGGAAGCCGACGCCAAGGAGCTCGACGCCGAGGATGAAGGCGCAGAGGTCGTGTCCCTGGAGGACGCCGACGACGAGGCCAAGGGCGGCGACGACCTGCCGGATCTGGACGACGATGATGTCGACCTGGGCGACGATGACGACGACACGTTCCTCGCCGACGAGGAAGAGGAAGACGACGACGTCTCCGACATGATCGGCGTCGGCGACGACGACGACGAGATCTGACACGGCTTTTCGGGAAACCGAAAAAAGGTTTCGATCAAGGCTTGCCAATGGTCGAATGCGGCGCTAGAAGCCGCCCAACAACACCGGCGCGGACGACAAATTCGCGCCGACCTTCGCCGGAAACGGCGCCCGGCCAAGGCCGGTGTGGGGCCATAGCTCAGCTGGGAGAGCGCCTGCATGGCATGCAGGAGGTCAGCGGTTCGATCCCGCTTGGCTCCACCAAATTTCTTCACCAAGTCAGCACGTCAGAGACAGTGGCCAGCAGGCCGCTACGTTGTCCTGACCAAGCAGTTTTCCTTCGTCACATCACGAGTTAGTCCGCATCCGCTCGGTTTGTCGGCGCAGCCATTTCATCCGGATTGAGCGTGCCGGCCAGTTGGGTAGCGCGTCCGCCGTGCATGGACCGCAGCCGGCCATCCGGGCGCCGTCGAGCGCGACCAGCGCCCGATTCGCTGCCTTAGGCGCGGTGCTCAACGCCGGGACGGAAACACCTGCTCCGCCGTCGGTCGGCCAAAACCGTCACTCATCAACTGGATGAGTAGAGATCCTGACGTTCGGCCGCCGGTGACGCTGACCATCTGTCCAGTCGAATCGATGACCGTGCCGGCATGCGCCAGCGTGGTGAGTGCAGCGAGCAGCAGGCAAAGCAGGGCCGCGCGAGCAATGGCGCGCGACCGGAGCAAGGTCTGCGCGTCTGCCAGTAAGCTGAAGGGCTCTACACGGTCCATGTCGTCGGTCCTGTCCTGAGGCTGCGGCAACGATTTAACTTGACTATCATATTCAAGTTTAAATATTCAAGCCCATGACGCGGACAGTACCCGTCGAGCCAGCTCGGTGCGGCCCCGCACATTCAGCCAGCAATTTGCCAGGTGGACGACCTGGGGGTGGAAGCGACACGAACCGGAAGCGAACTGACATGACCGACCTTCAATCCCGCGCCCAACTGCAGCTGCAACTTTCGCCCGATCAACTGTAGAAGATCCGCGATCGGCTGGAGAGCTTTGACGCGAGCGCAAGCGCAGAGGGCGATGCCGTCAATTTCCGCTTCCTCTTTGGCGAAGCCTCGTTGGTGATGCCCAAGGGAGCGCTGATCATGCGGGCCAGGTCATCGCATCCCGACGGCCTGGCCCGGCTCAAGGATTTGATGGCGACGTCGGTGGAGTTCTACGCCAGAGAGAGCCAGCCGCAGATCGTTTGGCAGGGCGACCTATCGGGCCAAGGCGAGCTGGAGCAGTTCCGCCTGGCGACCGTCGTCAACGTGATCGACCTGACGCCGCATATGAAGCGCATCCGGCTCAAGGCGCCCAATCTCGAACGCTTCGCCTCGTTTGGCGGTCTGCACATCCGCATGCTGTTTCCGACGGCCAGTGTGCCGAATCCGGTCTGGCCGGTGCGTGGCAACAACGGCCTTGTGTCTTGGCCCGACGAAAACAGGCGCCCACCATCGCGGGTCTACACCATCCGCCGGCTGGAAGTGGCCGGCGGGCATTTCGACGTCGATTTCTTGATCCACGAAGGCGAGAGCGTCGGTTCCAACTGGGCATCGGCAGCGCGCGAGGGTGACAAGGTCGGCATTTTGGGGCCGGTCGGGCGTCCGCTCAGGCCGGCCGACTGGTTTGTCATGGGTGCCGACGAAACCGGCCTGCCGGCGGTCGGGCGGATGCTGGAGAGCCTGCCGGCAACGACGCGCGGCATCGCCTTCATCGAAGTCGCTGACGAGGGCGAACGCCAGCAGATCGACAATCTGACCGCGGTCGAGGTGAAGTGGCTGTACCGCAACGGTGTAACAGGCGGCGAGAGCACCGCCCTCGCCGATGCGGTCATGTCGGTTGCCTGGCCGGAGCAGGTAACAGGCTTCGGCTGGTTTGCGGCGGAAGCCGCAGCGGCAAAACGGGTGCGCGACCACTGGCGCAGCGATCTGTCGCTGGGCCGAGACCAGACGATCGCCTCGGCCTACTGGACGCGAGGCGACGCCGGCTGATCCCCGGGGATCATTCCATGTGAAAGCGCATCGCGCTGACGCAGCCGTCCGCCTGCCGGTCGACGGTCCAGTGCATGTGATAGCGCCCGGTCGGCAGGCGGTAGCGCCGCTGGCCACGGCCGTCGTCGTCGACGAGTTCGAGCGGCGCCGGGCCGAGGTCGGATTCGCTCTCGACGATGACCTGTTCCAACCAGTGATCGTTCCATAGCTGCCAGGCTTCGTCGGTGAAGGCATCGCGCGGGGCCTGACGCGCGGCGATCATCCTGACCAGGCCGTCGTCAGCCTTGGTGCGGTCCGGCGTGGCGTCGGCGATCGGTTCGTATGGCGCCAGGGCGGCGTCGACGATGCCGGCAATCTGCTGTGCGATGCGTGCGACCTGGGCGTCGTCGACGTTGGCGAGCACAGCGACCGACAGATTCTGCGCCGGAAAGCGCGCGAGCTCGGTGCGGAAGCCGTACCAGGTGCCGCCATGCCTGATCTTGCGCTGGCCGCGCACGTCGGAATTCTGCCAGCCGAGCGCATAGCCGTTAATGGCAGGGCGGCCGTCGCGCATCAGCGCTGGCTCGAACATCTTGGCGACGATATCGGGGCGGAAGACCTGCGGCCGGTCTAGCTCGATGAACCAGCGCGCGATGTCTCGCGGCGAGAAGAACAGGCCGCCATCGCCGGTGCGCAGCAGCGTCGGCGCCGTCCAAAGCCGGTTGCGCAGCTCGCCATTTTCGCGGCTGTAGCCTGCCGAGCGGTTGGGCACAATGTCGGACCAGCTGGCGTCGCGGGCGCTCGCCATGCCAGCAGGCGCAAACAGCTGTTCGCGCAGCAGTGTGTAATAGGGCTTGCCGCTGACGCGGGCGACGATCAGCGATGCCACGATGTAGCTGGTGTTGGAGTAGCGGTAGCTTTCGCCGGGAGCGAAGGCCAGAGGCGACAGGCTGGCCAGTGCCAGCAGCTGCGCGTCGTTGTGGTCCTGCCAGAGATTGAGTGGCACGACGTTCCCTTCGATCGGCGCCGGCGCAAAGGCATCGCCGAAATTGCCGAGGCCACTCATCATCGTCAGCAGCTGGCGGATCGTCATCGCGGCCCAGCTCTCCGGCGTCTCGATCAGGTAGCGCCTGACCGGATCGTCGAGCTTGAGACGCCCCTGCTGAACCAGAAGCAGCACGGCGGCGGCGGTGAACATCTTGCCGGTCGAGCCCGAGTGGAAGATGCTGTCTGATGATGCGGGCACGTTGTGCTCGACATCGGCCAGGCCGTAGCCGCCGATATGCAGGACCTGCCCGTCGCGGACGATGGCCACGCCAAGCCCAGGGATCTTGCTGCGCTCCATCTCTGCATTCAGGTGGTCTTCCAGCGTGGTTGCGAGGTTGGTGGCTGATTTTTCCGTGCTGTGCATTGCGGTGTCTTTCATTGCTGCGTGCGGTGGCAGGCATGCGGCACTGTTGCGCCGCATGATGGTCCGATGCCGTCTTTCGGTTCAGGTGACGTCTGGCCGTCAGTCGGCGGGTTTGACGTCGACGAGCGAGTAGGGCGCCCGGAACGGCTGGGGTACCGAAAGCCTCGTCTTGTTGAAAACCATCGTCTGGGCCGGTTCGTGCACCGGTACACCGACGAAATTGGCGAGCAGCTGGCCGTGGAAGTTCCGGAAGTTGACGACGCGCTCGTCCCACGACTTCGAGCCATACATGGCGAGTTCACGCAACTCCTCCGACTTCGGGTCGTTCCACATCGACAGGTTCCAGGAATCCAGGCGCTTGGCACTGAAGAACCAGTCGAGGATGTCGGCGTTGGTCCAGGAATAGGGCGCAAGCACCAGCTCGCGCTCGGGCTTGAGGAACTGGCTGCGGTAGGTGCCGGCGTCGAACACGGTGATCTCGGCTTTCACGCCGACGGCCTTGAGCTGTGCCTGGATGATTTCGGCCGTGCGCTTGTATTCGGTGTCGGCCCGGGCCCAGAGCTTGACCTTGAGCGGCTTGCCGTCCTTGACACGAACACCGTCGGCGCCGCGAGCCCAGCCGGCCTCGTCGAGCAGGCTGGCTGCCTTGGCTGGGTCATGCCTGATCTGCAGTGCCGGATCGACATTTGCCTCGCCCAGTGCGGCGACCAGGAACTGGTGCGCCTCCTTGCCGACCCCGCCATAGACGCTCTTCAGGATCGAGGCCTGGTCGATGGCAAGTGCTGTCGCCTGCCGCACGCGGATGTCGGTGAAGGGGGCAGCCTGGGTGTTGATGGTAACGAGGGTCACGCCATAGCCGGGAAGCTCCCTCAGATCGATGTCTGCCTCGTCCTTCAGCTGCGGCAGGAAGTCGGTCGGCACGTCGAGCAGCATGTCGACGCCGCCGGTCTTGAGTTCGAGGAAGGCGGTCGAAGCGTCGGGGATTTCGCGCGCGGTCAGGCGCTTGATGTACGGCGCGCTTCTGTTTTCCGTCAGCGCGCTGCCCCAGCTGTAGTCCTCATTGGCGACGAGCACGGTTTCCTGGCCGACGACGAAGCTCTCGAGCTTGTAGGGGCCGGTGCCGACGGCCTCGGTCACGCCGTAGTCCTGGCCGCCCGCCTCATAGGCCTTCGGGCTCGGGACGCCCATGTTCGTCATGGCGAGGTTGAAGATCAGGTTCGGCTCGGGACGCTTCAGGATGAAGCGCACTGTGTGGTCGGCGACGACCTCGACGCTCTCGATGGCATCGACCATGTATTCGTTTTCGGTGCCTTTGAACTTGGGGATCCACCAGGCGATGGTCTGGGCGTTGAACGGCTCGCCGTCGGTAAAGGTCACGTCTTTGCGCAATTCGAAGGTCCAGCTCATACCGTCGGGACTGACCTCCCAGGAGCTGGCGAGATGCGGATGATAGGACTGGTCGGCCGCCTGCTCGACGAGGCGGTCGTAGATCAGCCCGGCGGCCATGTTGAGGGTGACGGCGCGGATCGGATCATAGCTGGCGGCGCCCGACTCCTGGCGCCCGATCACGATCACCGCCTCGGTTTCCGCCAATGCGTGCGCGGGCGAAAACAGCCCGACAGCGATGCCAAGCGAAATAGCGGATGCAGAAAATAGGAACCAGCGACGGTTCATGAACCCCTCCCAAGGTTGCGTTGTGGATCGTGTGGCGGTGTCGGTGCTACGTCTTGCGGCCGGCGTGGCCGACGAAATCGCCATAGAGACCGGACATCCGGTCGAGCCGTTGCTCGACCTTCGGCCCGAGCTCGCCGATGATGCCATTGACCATCAGGTGGACGAGCGTCAGCATCGGCCCGTTGGTGTCCCAGAACAGGTTGATCTCCGAAGGTACTGCAAAGACCTCTGTGGTGCAGTCATGCGCCCAGTCGCAGAACAGGTCGGTGACGAGTGTCACCGGCATGCCGGCGTCGCGGGACCTTTGCGCCAGGAGCGCGGCCTGGCGGGAATAGCGGCGCGCGTCGAACATGACGAGCGCCGAGGCTTTCGGGTCGGCGAGCAGCACCTCGGAAAAAATGCCCGAGGAATGGTCGGCGAGATGCACGCCGTCCCTGACATACTGGAGCAGGTGGGCCATTGTCGCGGCGATGCCGCGCTCGCTTTGGAAACCGGCGATGAAGACGTTGTTCACTGTCGCAAGGCGCTTGACCACGGCGGACCATTGCGGCGTCCGAACCAGCTCATAGACCCGAACGGTGGCGGCGAGTTCGAGCTCGAGGCTTCTTGCCAGGTCGCCGCCACCTTCGCGGGTGCTCGCTTGGAACTCGCGCAGCCGGTCGCCGATCAGCCACGGGCTGTCGGAGACATCGACCTTGAGGTCGGCCTTGAGGTCCTTGAAGTGCTGGTACCCGATCGAGCGGCAGAAACGCCCGACCGTCAGTTCGCTGACGCCGACCTTTTCGGCGACGGTCATCGCGGTTTCGAACGGCAGTTCGCTGAGATTGGCCAACATGTAGGTGGCGATGGCGCGGCTCGCCCCCGCGCCGCTCTGCAGGCTGTCCGTCAATCGCTGGCGTACCGTTCCGCTCATCTGTTCTCCTCCTGCAAATAAGATTGTCAGTTTTCTGAAATCGAATCAATAGTGTTATTTTTCTGACATTGCAGGATATACGGAAGCTTCGCCGATGCGCTGCACCGCCGGCAGTAGCGCTGGGGATGGGCGATTGCATGAGAACGGCGCCGCTGGGGCATTCGTCTGGCAACGTTGATGCCGAGCGGCTGGAAGAGGTGGAAAGTGTCGGCGTGTTGCGCGGCAATTGCCTAGCGGCATTTGCGCTTTCTGACAGAGTCGATGGCGGCCTGCTCCTGCCGCAGGCCGTCGATCCTGGCCGTCTGCCTGTCCTGGATGGCAGTGATGGCCTTGGTGCCGCCCGGCGCCCATGCCGGAACGTTCCACTGGCCGACGGTGCCGCGGCTGATCGCGGTGCGCGAAATGCTTGATGCCGTGGTGCCCATGACGACATCGAGTTCAGCACAGGCCATGGCGTCGTATTTCAGCGGATCAACTGGTCCGACCGAGCCTGGCCCGGATACGCAGCCGGCCGCGGCGGCCAGGGCGAGGAACAGTGTGGTCCTCGCTGAAGCAAGAGCAATTGCCTTCATCGGGCAAGAGTAACAAGCCCGGCCGGAGATTGGAACCAGGTGCCCAGGTGAGCGCTCGCGCGTCAGCTCAGGTCTGGCAGCTGCGGGCGTTGACCGGCAGCGTCAGCACTTCGCCCTCGTCACGGCGGAGGACAAAACTGTCGAAATTGGCGATGGTGGCGCAGGAGTGATTGGGGAACACCCTGACGCGGCTGCCGAGCGGCAGGGTGCGACCTCCCGCGGGTACGAAGCCGTGCTCCTCCGACATGCGTTCGAGCGTCCACACGCCAGCGCCGCTGCCGGCGTCGGCGCCGATGACGATGCCGAAGCCGTTGCCGCCCATGCCATGGGCGCCACGGTCTGAGCTCATCGTCTTGGAGCCGGTATCGATGATGAAATGTGTGTCGTTGGCGGCAACGACACGAGCCACCACCGAAAGCGCCAGATCGTCGGCACTGCAGATGCCGAGGCGGAGGGCGGTGCCGTCGAGGAAGACGTAGTTGCCAGGGCGGATGCAGTCGACTGCCTGCAGCGGCGCGCCGAGACAGGTCGGCGTCGCCCCGACCGACAGGCAGGGTACATCGATGCTCAGGCCCTTCAGCATGGCGGCGAGGCCGGTTAGTGCTGCCGCCTCGGTGCGGGCAACCGCGGCGAGGTTTTCGGAATCGGTAGCGGCATAGGAATGGCCGGCATGCGACAGCAGGCCGGCGAAATGCAGGCCGGGTGCTGCGGCGATCTTTTGGCAGACAGCGATCGCCGCGGGATCGTTCGGCTTGAGGCCGACGCGACCGAGACCGACATCGACCTTGAGGAAGACGCCGATGTCGACGCCGTGGCGCACGGCAGCGGTGGAGAGCGCGTCGACGCCCATTTCGCTTGCGGCAATCGTGCGCAGTTCGGTGCCGTGCGCCTTCACCGCCGGCAGCAGGCGGTCGAGCGAACCGGCATTGACGATCGGATAGGCGACGATGATCGAGGGGATGCCGGCCTCGACGAAGACCAGTGCCTCGCTTGGCTTGGAGGCGGTGATGCCACGGGCGCCAAGCGCCAGCTGCCGCTTCGCCAGGTCGATGCTCTTGTGCGTCTTGACGTGCGGGAACATGACGAGCCCTGCAGCATCGGCGCGGGCCTGCATCGCCTGCATGTTGCGGGCCAAGCGCGTCTCGTCGACCTCGACATAGGGTGTCGGCCATTCCGCCGCAGCCGGGCGCCTAAGGCCCTCGATCTTCAGCTGCGCTTGGGATGCGGCAATGTCGGGGCTTGTGTTGGCGGACGCAGGGGCGGCCGCCAACGACATGTTCGAAGGGGTCATGTTGGGAATGCTCTGATTTGAAATAGGGAATGCTTGATAAGGCAGTCGTCAGCCCGCGGCCACCTGTCTTACGTAGTGGGTGGATGAGATCTGGTGCATCGGCAGCTCGACGGGCACGAAGTCGGGCGCGCGCATGGCGCTCGGGATTTCGTCCGACATTGGCACTCGTCCTTCGGGACGGCGCGTCGGATCGGCGATCGGCACCGTCGACAAAAGCTTGCGCGTGTAGGGGTGCTGTGGGTTGCCGAAGATCGAGCGGCGGTCGCCGATCTCGACGATCTCGCCGAGATACATCACTGCGACCCGGTGGGCGATGCGCTCGACCACGGCCATGTCGTGGCTGATGAACAAAAGCGCGATCTGCATGTCGCGCTGCAAATCCATCAAAAGGTTGATGACCTGTGCCTGGATGGTGACGTCGAGCGAGGCGACCGCCTCGTCGGCGACGATCAGGCGCGGGCGGAGGGCAAGGGCGCGGGCAATGCAGATGCGCTGGCGCTGGCCGCCGGAGAAGGCGTGCGGGTAACGTTCCAGCAGCTCCGGCGCGAGCTCGACCTTGGCCATCAGCTCGGCAGCGCGGGCCCGCATGCTCTCCAAGGAGCCGAGCTTGTGCACCCGCATCGGGTCGATCAGCGACTGCTCGATGGTCATGCGCGGATTGAGCGAGGAGAACGGGTCCTGGAAGACCATCTGGGCTTGGCGTCGAAACTTCGCCACCACTTGCCGCGGCGCGCCGACAAGTTCGACGCCGTCGAAGCGGATCGAGCCGGAGCGTGGCTTGTCGAGCTGCATGATCGACCGCGCGACGGTTGACTTGCCACAGCCCGACTCGCCGACCAGCGCCAGTGTCTCGCCGGGGAAGATGTCGAAGGAGACGTTTTCAACGGCATGGACGCGGCCGGAGACATGGCCGAACAGGCCGGTCTTGAGGTCGAAGCGGGTGACCAGGTTGCGCACTTCGACCAGCGGCCGGCCAACCTCTTTCATTGGGGAGGATGCGTTCATTTGCCTGCCTCGGCGAGCTGGCGCTCCGGTTCGAACACCAAGAGCGGGAACTTTTCGGGCGCGTCCTTGTCGGCCATGCTGCCGAGGCGCGGCACTGCCGAGATCAGCGCGCGCGTATAGGCGTGCCTAGGCTTGGCGAAGACGTCGTAGACGGTTCCCGTCTCGACGATCTCTCCCTTAAGCATGACGCAGACCCGGTCGGCGACCTCGGCGACGACGCCCATGTCATGGGTGATGAACAATACCGACATGCCGATCTCCTGCTGCAAGGCGCGAACAAGATCGAGGATCTGCGCCTGGATGGTCACGTCGAGCGCCGTTGTCGGCTCGTCGAGGATCATCAGCGACGGCCGGCAGGCGAGCGCGATGGCAATCATCACGCGCTGGCGCATGCCGCCGGAGAGCTGGTGCGGATACTGGTCGAGGCGGCGTTCGGCATCGGGTACGCGCACCAGCTTGAGCGTGTTGAGCGCGATCTGGCGCGCCTGCTCCGGTGTCTTGCCCTGATGGTGGACGACGGCCTCGGCGATCTGGTCGCCGACGGTGAAGACCGGGTTCAGGCTCGACATCGGATCCTGGAAGACGATCGAAATTTCGGCGCCCCTGAGTGCCTCGACGCGCTTTTCGGAGAGCTTGGCGAGGTCGGCGACCTTGCCGTCCTTGAGGCGCATCAGTACCCGTCCGCCGGTGATGGCGGCACCATCATATTCGGTCAGCCGCATGATCGTCATTGCCGTCACCGACTTGCCCGAGCCGGACTCGCCGACCAGCGCCACCGTCTCGCCGCGCGAAATGGTGAAGGAGATGCCGCGCACGGCGCGGAAAGGTGCGCGGGAGCGGACAGCGAAGGAGACTTCGAGATCCTCAACCGACAGGATGACATCCTCGGGCAGTTCGGGTGGGGCGGAGTTGGCAGGGATCATCGGCGCATGGACCCGGTTTCAACGACGAGATGTCGTGTCGGGGCATCGAACGCAACGGCGCCGCGTCCTGTCAATAGGCGGGCAGGGGGTAGTGGCCCGCCCTGGAGCGGTCATGTCTGGCCGGTGACGTGACGCGCCGGCGCAAAAGCCAGTGAAATCAAGGCGCCGCAATTGGGTCGGCCAAAACTATGCGCATCACGCATCGTATCGCCTGTCTTCGCATAGCAAGCCGGACCAGCCATTCGGGGCATCCCGATCGGTCAGGCGGCGTCCAGCGTGGCATCGAGACTGCTTCGGTACTGGGGCAGTTCGGCGCATTCCTTGAGATGCTGCCACAGGGCGTCGCCGTCATGGCTGCCCGCGCCGGCGCGCCGGAAAATGCGGATCTCCATTTCCAGCGCCATCTGCTGGCCGCCGATCTGGACGAGCTGGCCCTGCTTCATCGCTTCGGCGACGCAGATCTGCGGCAGCCAGGCGACGCCGCGCCCGGCGACTGCCATGTGCTTCAGGCCGTCGGCAAGCGCCGACTGGTAGACGGTGCTGAGATTGAGCGGGCGGCGCCAGCGCGACTGTACCAGCGTCGCCAGCTTGCCGATGTAGCCGTCGCTCCAGGAGTAGGCGAGGTAAGGAATCTCGGTGCTTTCGGGCACGTCGATGTCGAACAGGGCGCGGCCGTTTTCGTCGGTTCCCGAGACCAGAACAAGCCTGTCCTTGCCGATCTGCAACGATTCAAAAGGTCCGCCTTCAAGAACGGGCGGGCCGTCGGGATGGACATAGGTGATGCAGAAGTCGCACTGCCCCGAGCACAGATGGTCGACGCTTTCGAGAAAATCGGCCGCGTGCATGCTGGTGCGCAGCGGCATGCGCGAAATCAGCGGCGAGCTGATCCACTTCGGAAAAAAGTACATCGCCAGCGTGTGCAGCGCGGTGAAGGTCAGCATTGCCGAGCTTTCGCCGGCGACATTGCGGCAGTCGGTGCGCAACCGGTAGGCCTCGCGCACCAGCCGCTGACAGCCGGGCAGGAACATGTTGCCCGCCCGGGTCAGCTGCACCGGATAGGTGCTGCGGTCGATGAGGTCGGCGCCGATCCAGCTTTCCAGCGATTTGATGCGACGGCTGAAGGCCGGCTGCGAAATGTTGCGCGCAGTGGCGGCGGTCGAGAAATTGCGTGTCGCGGCTATTTCCAGGAAATCTTCAAGCCATTGCAGTTCCATGCCGGCCCTCATGCGTGTTTTGCATAGTCCATCCTATCTACACATTGGACAGACCGGCAAGCGCTCTTCTAGCCTTTCCGTAACGAGAAGAAGAAAACTTCCTCCGCCATCAGAAGGGAACGATGATGAAACTAGCCTTAGCGTTGGCTATGGGCATGGGGCTTGCCGTCACGGCTGCGCCTGTCATGGCCGAGACAAAGAACCCCGGCACATTCGTCTTCATGTGGACCGACGACATCCAGTCGTTTGATCCGGCCTACATCGCCAACACGCCGAGCTCCTATGGCGCACTGAACATCTACAGCCGCCTGCTCAACTTCAACGGTTCGAAGATTTCCGAGTTCGTACCGTCGCTGTCGACGGAGGTGCCGTCGCTGGAAAACGGCCTGATCAAGCAGGGCGACGACGGTTCGGTGAGCTACACCTTCCCGATCCGCAAGGGCGTCTTTGCCCACAAGGTCGGCGTCAAGGGCGCCGACGGCAAGATCACCTGGGAGTATTACGACAAGCTGACCGACGCCCAGAAGGCGGCGATAGCGCCAGGCTACGGCCAGATCACGCCCGATGACGTGCGCTATTCGCTGCTGCGCGCCATCCTGCAGGGCCAGTCCTGGATGTCGAACGCGATTACCGAGGTGATCACGGCGGGCAAATACACCGACATCGCCAAGTGGGTGGAGACGGAAGGCAAGGTCAAGACCTTCGCCGAGGCCAGCCCCGAGACGCTGCGCAAGGTCTATGACCAGCTGTCGGAGCAGATCGTCGTCGACGGCGACAACGTCACGCTCAAGCTGCCGAAGTCGTTCCCGGCGACGCTCGGCGTCATCGCGTTGCCTTTTGGCACCTCCATCCTGGACAAGGAATGGGTCGCCTCGGTCGGCGGCTGGGACGGTTCGGGCGACAACTGGAAGGCGCACTACCGCCCGGAGCTCGGCGCCAATCCGCTGTTCGCCGAGGAAAACGGCACCGGTCCGTTCATGCTCGAGGAATGGGACCGCACCGACCGCCGCATCACGCTGAAGCGCTTCGACAACTACTTCCAGGGTCCGGCCAAGCTCGAGCGCGTGGTCATGCGCACGGTGCCGGAATGGACGACGCGGCGCCTGCAGCTCTTGTCGGGCGATGCCGATTTCGTCGCGGCTCCCGTCGAGTTCATCGACGAGCTCAGCAAGACCGAAGGCGTCAAGGTCATTGACGGCCTGCAGAAGGTGTTCTCGCGCGGCATCTTTTTCGCCTGGCCGCTCGACGACAACGACAATCCCGCTATCGGCAGCGGCAAGCTGGACGGTCAAGGCATCCCGCCTGACTTCTTCGCCGACATCGACGTGCGCAAGGGCTTCAACTACGCCCAGAACTACGACGCGCTGATCAACCAGGTGCTGCTCGGCAAGACGGTGCAGTCGCGTGGGCCGACGGTGCGCGGCATCATGGGCTACCGCCCGGATTCACCCATCTACAGCTACGACCCTGCCAAGGCCGAGGAGCACTTCAAGAAGGCCTTTGGCGGCAAGCTGTGGGACGTCGGTTTCACCTTCACCGCCTATGTGACCGAGGGCAATCCGCAGCTGACGGCAGCCCTGTCGGCGCTGCAGATGGGCCTGTCGCGCATCAACCCGAAGTTCAAGATGCAGATCCAGGCACTGCCTTGGGCGTCCGTCTCTGACAAGCTCAACAACCGCGAAAAGCCGGCGGCGCCGCTGACGGTGATGGGGTGGGGTCCCGACTATTCCGATCCGGGCGGCCCACTCGGTGCGGCATCCTACTACCTCTCGCCCACCGGCCTCGTCGGCGGCATGGTCGGCCAGGGCTACCGCGACCTGATGGCGGAGAAATTCAAGCCGCTGCTCGATGAGGCCTGGGCCTCGAACGACCCGGCCGTGCGTGAGCCGATCTACGCCAAGCTGCAGGACATGTCTTTCGAATACGCCACCACGCAGTTCCTGTGGGAGGACTTCGGCTACGTCGTCACCCGTAGCAACATCGACGGCTATGTCGACAACATGATCCTCTACGGTGCCTGGGACTTCTACCCGGTGACCAAGGCCAACGACTGATTGGCGGCCAATACGCCGGGCGATCCTCTTCGCCCGGCGTATTGCTTGTTTTCCCCGAAACCGGAACCCGTGCACCTGTGCTGACCTACGCCCTCAGACGACTGATGATGCTGCCCATCGTCCTGTTCGCGCTGTCGTTGATGATCTTTGCGCTGCAGATGTCGCTATCGCCGACGCAGCGCCTGGCGGCCTATGCGCCGTCGCCCGACTACCTCAAGGGTGGCCAGGAAAGCATCCGCCGGATGATCGAGCAGTACGGGCTGAACGATCCCTTCTACATCCAGTATGGCCGCTGGATCGGCGGCGTGCTGACCGGCAATCTCGGCTGGTCGGAAACAGCCCGCCAGCCGGTGTCGACGGCGCTGATGTCGCTGTTTCCGGCAACGCTGGAACTGGTGGTGCTGGCGTTCATTCCGTGCCTGCTGCTCGCGGTTTTCCTGGGTTCCCGCGCCGGCATCCACCTCAACCGCTGGCCCGACCACGCCATCCGCATCTTCACCATCCTGGGCTGGTCGTTTCCGGTCTATGTCTTCGGCCTGCTGATGCTTCTGGTGTTCTACTCGGCGCTCGACTGGTTCCCGCCCGGCCGGCTCAGCCAATGGGCGCAGACGACCGTCAGCTCCGGTGATTTCGTCCGCTACACCGGCGCCAACACCGTCGATTCGATCCTGAACGGCAACTGGGCGATCTTCGTCGATTCGCTGCGCCACCTCGCAGCCCCTGTCATCACGCTGACCTATGTCAACGTTGCCTCGATGACGCGGGTGATGCGTACCTCGATGCTCGAGACGCTGCGTCAGGATTATGTCCGCACCGCCCGCGCCAAGGGCCTGCCGCGCCGCGTGGTCGAACTCAAGCACGCCCGGCGCAACGCGCTTTTGCCGGTGGCGACCATCGCCGGCATGGAGCTTGCCGTCATGATGGGCGGCGTCGTCATCACCGAGACCATCTTCGACTATGCCGGGCTCGGCCAGTTTGCCGCCAAGACCGCGGCCAATCTCGACTTCCCGGCGGTTCTCGGCTTCGGCCTCTATTTCGCGGTCGTTTTGGTGCTGATGAACCTGATCGTCGACCTGATCTATCCGCTGCTCGATCCGAGGGTGAAGACGCAATGAAGTTTCTTCGCTACCTCGCGCGCAATCCGGTGTCGCTGCTCGGCGTCGTGATCCTTCTGGCCTTCGTGCTGATTGCCATCTTTGCGCCGATGCTGGCGCCGCCGCAGAGCTTCCAGCTGTCGCCCTACGACACGCCGCGCGCCGGCTTTCTGGCGACGCCGATGCCGCCGTCGCGTGATGCGTTGTTCGGCACCACGCAAGGCCAGTACGACATCTTCTACGGCGTCGTGTGGGGCACCCGCACCGCCTTCAAGATCGGCCTCGGCGTCGTTGCCATCTCGGTGCTGATCGGCACGGTGATCGGTGCTGTCGCCGCCTATTATGGCGGGCTGGTCGAAGAGGTGCTGATGCGCATCGTCGACGTGTTCATGGCTGTGCCGTTCCTGATCGCCGCAATGGTGCTGACCGCACTGCTCGGCAAGGGCATCTGGCCGATCACCATCGCGCTGACAACCTTCGGCTGGATGAGCTACGCCCGAATCGTGCGCAGCGAGATCCTCAGAATCCGCGAGATGGACTACATCCACGCGGCGCGCGCCTATGGCGCCAGCGACCTCAGGCTGATCGTGCTGCACATCCTGCCCAATGCCATGTTCCCGGTGCTGGTGCTGGCGACCATGGCCACCGGCTCGATGGTGCTGTCGGCGTCCGCGCTCAGCTTCCTCGGTGTCGGCACCGAGGAAGGTTATGCCGACTGGGGCCAGTTCATCGCCTATTCGCGCAACTGGATCGTCGGCCAGCCCGGCAACCCGTTCCAGTTCTGGTACACGCTTGCCTTCCCAGGTGCTGCCGTCTTCCTGTTCGTGCTGTCGTGGAACCTTGTCGGCGACGCGTTGCGCGACATGCTCGACCCCCGCCATTCCCACTGAAATTTCCCCCATCTTTTCAGCTCAAGGAGCATTTGCCATGCCTTCCCTGTCCGCCGCATCGATCGAGCTGTTCGAGGACCTGATCCGCTACGAGGTCGAGGACAAGGCGATCCCGTCGATCTCCTATGCACTCGTCGACCGCGACGGCGTGCTGGCTGAGGGGCACATCCAGCGGAGCGACCGCCATTTCGACATGCGCGAAGACACCTGCTTCCGCATCGGTTCGATCACCAAGACCTTCACCTCGCTGGCGATGATGCAGCTTGTCGAGAAGGGGCTCGTCGACATCGATGTCGACGTCTCGACCTACCTGCCCGGCTTCCATCCGATCAACCCGTTCGCCGGCGCCGAAGCTGGTCCGCATGGTTCGGTGATCAGCCTGCGCAAGCTGATGACGCACACCTCCGGACTGGTGCGCGAGCCGAAGAGCGGCCACTATCTCGACGCCACCCGGCCGCCGCTCGAGGATACGGTCAATGAGCTCGCCAGCTCGACGCTGAAGCAGGATCCGAGCATCGGCATCATGCATTATTCGAATGCCGGCATCGCCGTGGTCGGGCGGGTCATCGAGGTGGTGACCGGCCAGAGCTATTCCGACTATGTCTCAGAAAACATCATGAAGCCGCTCGGCATGAACCAGTCGTCCTGCGGCATGGCTTCAGGCATCCGCGAACGCTTGGCGCCCGCCGACATGTGGACCCTGGACGGCGACACGCCGGCGCCGGTGTTCAGCCTCGGCGGCTCGCCTGCGGGCAACATCTTCTCCACGACCGGCGACATGGCGCGCTACGTCCAGTGCCTGCTGCGCGGCGGCTTCAATGCCGAGGGCAACTCGATCATCTCGCCGGCCTCGCTGCGCGAGATGTGGGCGCCATTCGGCAAACGCCCCGACAGCCTTGACAAGTCGATGGCCGGATATGGCCTGTGCTACGGCGCCGGCGAGGTCGACGGCTGGGAGTCGGTCGGCCATGGCGGCGCGGTCTATGGCTATGCCTCGCACATGCTGATCCTGCCCGGTGCCGGCATCGGCGTGCTGATGTTCGCGACGCTCGATTTCGCCAACCAGATCGCCTCACGCCTCGGCGTCGATGGTCTGCGCATAGCCCTTGCAGAGCGCAAGATGGGCAAGCCGTTGCAGCGCCTGCAGCGTCCGCCCGTCATCGCCGACGAGCAGTTCAGGACCCTGCCCGGCTATTACAGCGACGATGCCACGCAGGAGGTCGTCGAGGTCAAGGCGAAGGCTGGCAAGCTCTATCTGATGGGCGACGGCGTGCCGCTGCAGATCCGGCCAGTATCAGGCAAGGACTTCGTCATCGACGGCCGCATCTATGGCCGCGGCGCCGGCTATGCGCACATGAACCTGTCCTTTCCCGAGCCGGGCAAGCTGGTCTGGAAGGATGCCAGCTGGACGCGCATCGAGGCGCCTGCCGACGAGACCGTGCCGGAGGAGATCGAGCCGCATCTCGGCGAGTACGGCCCTGACTTCAACATCACCTATCTCAGCTACAGCCATGGCGGGCTGAAATGCCTGATCGAGTATTTCTGCACCCACAGCTGCGAGCCGGTGGGCGAAGGGCGCTTCCGCATGCATGGCAAGCTTTATGAGGACGAAATCCTGGAGCTCGATGCCGTCGACGATCACGGCAGGCGCGGCATCCGCGTCGGGCCGATGTTTCTCGAGCGGCGCCCCTTGTCCCGGGCGGAGGCGGCCTGAGCAGCAGCATGACCGCACCTTTCAAGATGGAGTCGCCGATCGGCTCCCGCATGGTCATCGCCGGGCGCGAGGTCGACTATTACTGCGGCACCTCCTATTTCTGCCTGCACGGCCACCCCGAGGTGATCGAGGCGGCCTGCGCTGCCACCAGGCAGTATGGCATGGGGCCGGGCACGCTGGCTCACATGCAGGTCTATGCCGATTTGCAGGAGCGGCTGCGCCAATGGTTCGGCACCGAGGAGGTCGTTTACATGATATCGGGCTACACCAGCCCGATGGTGCTGCTGCAGGGGCTGCGTGAGGATTTCGACCTCGTCTTCATCGATGCCGCGACGCATTACAGCACCCGCGACGCGATCCCGACGCTGGGCAAGCCAGTGCATGAGTTCCGCCATGGCGATGCCAATGACCTGGCAGCGCAGCTGGCGCTGCATGTCGGGGTCGGGCAGAGGCCGGCCGTGCTGACTGACGGGGTGTTTCCGTCCTCCGGCCGGTTGGCGCCGCTCAACGACCTCAGGCAGGCGATGGCACCTTACGACGGCGCGTTGCTGTGCATCGACGATTCCCACGGTGTCGGCGTGCTCGGCGAGACCGGGCGCGGGTCGCTGCAGCATGCCGGGCTCGAAGGCGAGGGCAACTTCCTCGCCGGCACGATGAGCAAGGCGTTTGGTGCGCTGGGCGGGGTCGTTCCCGGCGACGCGACCTTGGCCGAAAAGATCACCCGCAACGCGATGATCATGCGCGGCGCCTCACCCGCACCGCCCGGATTGGCTGCCGCCGCCGCAGCGTCGTTGCGGATCCTGCAGACGACGGACAGGCGTTCCAGGCTGTCCCGCAATGTCAGCCGGATGCGCAGCGGCCTGCGCGGCCTCGGCTTCGAGGTCGCCGACACGCCGGTGCCGATCGTCACCATCAAGGGCGTCACCGACCTCGAACTCCTGCGCGATCGTCTTGCCGAGCGCGACATCATCGTCAGGGTCCAGCAGCCGGGCGGCTATTCCGACGCGTCGGATGTGCCGAGCATGCGGCTGGCGGTGTTTTCCGAGCATTCCCCCGACCAGATCGACCGGCTGCTGCGGTCGATGGCTGAGCTTCTCTAGAACCGAGGATTACGATCATGAAGGTGTTCATCAGCGCCGACATCGAAGGCACCGCCGGCATTACCGTGTGGGACGAGGCCCGCAAGGGACATGCCGCCTACGAAGAATTCCGCGAATACATGACCGACGAACTGGTGGCGGCCTGCGAGGGCGCCAAGGCTGCCGGCGCGAAGGAAGTGCTGGTCAAGGACGCGCATTCCACCGGGCGCAACCTGATCCTGTCGAAGCTGCCGGCCTATGTCACGATCGTCAGGGATTGGAGCGGTCACCCGGATATGATGATGTTCGGCATCGACGACAGCTTTTCGGCGGCGCTTTACACCGGCTATCACAACAAGGCTGGCACCGACACCAATCCGCTGGCGCATACGCTGACCGGCACCGTATCGCGGCTCCTGATCAATGGCGAGGTGGCATCCGAGTACACGCTCAATGCGCTTTGTGCGGCGCGTTATGGGGTGCCGTCGGTGTTCCTGTCAGGCGATGCCGGCATGTGCGCGGAAGCCAAGCTTCTGGTGCCGCGCATCGGCACGGTTGCGACGAGCGAGGGGTTTGGCCCGGCCACAAGATCGCTGACCCCAAAAGCCTCGGTCGCTGCGATCCGCGCCGGCGTCGAGGAAGCGCTGTCGCGCGACCTCAAATCCTGCCTGCCGAAACTCGCCGACAGCTTCGAGCTGGTGGTCGAATACACCAACCCGCACGAAGCCTATCGCGTCAGCTGGTATCCCGGCGTCGAGCATCCGGCGCCGCGCACATTGCGCTTCCGCGCCAGTGATTTCTTCGAGATCCAACGCGCCATTCGCTTCATCGTGTAGCGGAAACGCTTACGGCCGGCGGCGCCTGAACGGGTGCGCCAGCCGCTTCGCCCCGGCCTCCTCTGTTCGGCCCGGGGCGAGCGGCAAGCATCGCGCATTAGGCGCGAGCTTGTCCGACGCTCCGTCCGGAGGATTGGCGAGCATGCGGGCAACGATGCTCTTGCGGAGCCGGCGCCGGTCTTCGGCGTCGTTAGCGCGCGAAGGGCGATGGTCCAATGATGGAACGGACAATGGAAAGGGATCGTCCACGCACAGTCGGCGGTCAACATCACGGCGCTACCGACCAGCCTGAGCTCGGGATCTTCATCGAGCGCCGCCACCAGGCGACCGACCCGAGCCGGCTCGGAAATGGCGTTGGCGTCGAGTCTTACGATGATGTCGGTGGGTGGCGCCTCGATGCCGAGGTTGGCCATGGCGGCAGTGCTGATGATGGTCGGATGGATCGCCACGGATGCGGGTATCGCGACGGGCGGCTCTGTCGAACAGCTCCTTCTGGCCAGTAAGGTCGACGACGACGATGAATTCAAGATCACGATAATCCTGGGCGAGGATGCTGTCGCCCGCGGCAACGTTGAGTTGACCACCGAACATGGTCGGCAACGCCAGAATAGCGCCTATCCGCCTCAGGATGCAGCAGATTTTGATGTGCGTTGCACAACATTTGGAGTTGCACCTTAGCTGTCACGAAAATAGGCTGAATTGTCCCTCCGTGCGCCCCCAGGTGCCAGGGCGTCAAACAACAGAGGCTTTCCATGACACGATTTCACACCCTCCTCGCGGCTGGCGTTGCCGGCCTCGCGACGACCCTCGTCGCTGCGCCGGCGTTCGCCCAGGGCAAGACCCTGACCATCTCCTGGTGGGGCTTCAACGGCGACAAGCTTGACGAGTACATCGTCAAGCCGTTCAAGGAGAAATGCGGTTGCGAGATCGTGTTCGAGACCGGCAACAACGCCGACCGTCTCAACAAGATCAAGATCCGCAATGGCGAGGGCGTCGACGTCGCCTACTTCACGGATGCCTACTCGCAGATCGGCATCAAGGAAGGCCTGTTCCAGCCGATCGACAAGTCCAAGGTGCCGAACCTTGAAGGTCTCTACGATCTTGCCAAGGCACCGCAGGGCGAATTCGGCCCGGCCTACACCATCGGCCGCGTCGGCGTGATCTACGACAGCGCCAAGGTCAAGGCGCCGATCACCTCGTGGAACGACCTCTGGAAGGAAGACTTCAAGGCCTCGCTGTCGCTGCCCGGTATCACCACCACCGCCGGCCCGATGGCCGTCATGGTGGCCGGCACCCACGCCGGCGTCGACGCCTTTGCCGATGCCGACGCCGCCTTCAAGGCTGTCGAGGCGCTGAAGCCGAACGTCGTCAAGAACTACAACACCGGCTCCGAGCTGGTGAACCTGTTCTCAACCGGTGAAATCTCGGCGGCTGTCGCGCAGGACTTCACGCTGGCCCAGATCCAGGCCGCCGTGCCCACCGCTGCATGGGCCAATCTCTCTGATGGCGCGATCGCAACGCTGAACACCATCAACATCCCGAAGGGCGCCGCCAATGTCGAGCTGGCGCATGAGTTCATCAACTTCGTGCTGTCGAAGGAAGTGCAGCAGAAGACCGCCGAGAACGGCGTCGATGCGCCCGTCGTCAAGGCCGTCGAGCTGACGCCCGAGCAGGCCAAGCTGTGGACCTACGGCGCCGACATGATCGCCTCGCTGAAGCAGGTCGACTACGAGAAGATGAACACGGCCAAGACCGAATGGGTCGACCGCTGGAATGAAGTGTTCGGCATGTAATTGCTTTCAGGGCGGGAAGGCATGGCTTTCCCGCCCGCCACTGTGTGACGGGGGCAACGCCCCGAACGTTTTCTTGCCGCTGTCACAGCCCTTGCGGCATTCTGCGCCTTTCGCGGCCGCCCGATGAGGGGTAGCACGCCGCAACAAGATCTCCCGGACGCCATCTGTCCGTGGAAACTGGAAGAGATTTCATGCTGAAACGCTTTGCCGGATGGTGGCTCGCAGGGCCGGCTACGCTGGCCGTATTGGTGTTCCTGATACTGCCGGTGGCCGCGACCATCGCCACGACCTTCGGCGAGGATGGCGGCATCTTTGCGCCCTACATCGCCTTCTTCAACAGCGGCTTCCGCCGCACCGTGCTCTGGCGCACCATCGAGATTTCGCTGGCGACCACAGCGATTTCGCTCGTCGTCGGCTTCCTCACCGCCTATGTCGTGTCGAAGTCGCCGGGCAAGCTGAAGAGCCTTCTGATCATCGCGGCCGTCTTCCCGCTGTTGACCGGTGTCGTCGTCCGCTCCTTCGCCTGGCTGATCATCCTCGGCAAGAATGGCATCCTGAACAATTTCCTGGTCGGCATCGGCGCGATCTCAGAGCCGCTGTCGATGCTCTACACGCAAGGGTCGGTCATCGTTGCGATGGTCTATCTTTTCGTGCCGCTGATGATCCTGACGCTTGTTGGCGTGCTGGAGAACATCCCCGACGACGTCGTCCAGGCCTCGTCATCGCTTGGCGCCACGCCGGCGGCGACCTTCCGGCAGGTCATCCTGCCGCTCGCCGTGCCCGGTCTGATCGTCGGCGCCGTTCTCGTCTTCACCGGCTCGTTCACTGCCTACGCCACGCCCCAGCTGCTCGGCGGCGAGCGCCAGATGGTGATGGGCACGCTGATGTACCAGCGTGCCATGGTGTCGTTCGACTGGGTCGGCGCTTCCACAATCGCGGCAATCATGGTGGTGATCACCGTCGCCGTCGTTCTTGCCATGAGCCGCGTTGCGCGGCGTCTCAACCCGATGGCGACATGATGACCAGCCGTATCAATCCCCTGCTCATCCTGTTCACCGTCCTGGTCTACATCTTCCTGATGGGGCCGCTGATCATCGTGCTTGGCGCCTCGGTCAGCGACACCACCTATCTGACCTTCCCGCCGCAAGGCCTGACTTTGCGCTGGTTCGAGAACATCTTCGAGATCAGCGCCTTCAAGCGCACCATCATCACCAGCCTCGAGCTCGCTTTCCTGGCGACGGGACTGGCGCTGTTGATCGGCATTCCGGCGGCCTATGCGCTCAACCGCTACCGCATCAAGCTGCCGTCCTGGCTGTCGACCGTCTTTGTGCTGCCGATCCTGGTGCCCGAGATCGTGCTCGGCTTCTCGTTGCTGAAATCGGTGGCGGTGGGCATGCAGACGCCGATCTTCCTGACGCTGCTCGTCGGCCACATGCTCTTGGTGCTGCCCTATTGCGTGCGTGTCGTTTCGGCGAGCCTCGCCTCGTTCGATTTCTCGATCGAGGAAGCCGCCGTCAGCCTCGGCAGCCCGCCGGTGAAGACCTTCTTCACTATCGTTTTGCCCAACGTCCGCTCTGGCGTGATCGCGGCCTTCATCCTGGCCTTCATCACCTCGATCAACGACGTGTCGACGTCGCTGTTCCTCACCGGACCCGGCGTCTCGACGCTGCCGATCCAGATACTCGCCCATGTCGAGCAGTTCTTCGATCCGACGATCGCGTCGGTGTCGGTGCTGCTGATGCTGCTGACCGTGGCAGTCATGGCCATCGTCGAGCGCACGCTCGGCCTCACCTTCCTTGCGAAGTAGACCCATATGACCCAGGCACTTACAGTCCAGAATCTCACCGCCCACTACGGCGCCACCAAGGTGCTGGAGGACCTGTCGCTCTCGGTCGGCAAAGGCGAGCTCGTCTCGCTGCTCGGCGCCTCGGGCTGCGGCAAGACGACGACGCTGCGCCTCATCGCCGGCTTCCTCGAGCCGACCTCCGGCTCGATCCGCCTTGGCGACAAGGACCTGACCCGGCTGCCGGCCTACAAGCGTGACATCGGCCTGGTGTTCCAGAACTACGCGCTGTTCCCGCATCTCTCGGTGCTCGACAATGTCGGCTTCGGATTGAAGCAGCGCGGCGTGGCTCCAGGTGATCGCGAGAAGCGCGCCAGGGCAATGCTCGAACGCGTCGGCCTGTCGCAGCTCGCCGACCGCCTGCCGGGCGCGCTCTCCGGCGGCCAGAAGCAGCGCGTGGCGCTTGCGCGTGCACTCGTCATCGAGCCGCCGCTTTTGATGTTCGACGAGCCGCTGTCCAACCTCGATGCCAAGCTGCGTGTCGACATGCGCGTCGAGATCCGCCAGCTGCAGCGCGCCAATGGCACCACCTCGGTCTATGTCACCCACGACCAGGAAGAGGCGTTCTCGATCTCCGACCGCGTCGCCATCATGAATGCCGGCCGCATCATGCAGTTCGACACGCCCGAGACGCTGTACCAGCGCCCGGCCAACACGTTTGTCGCCCGCTTCGTCGGCTTCGAGAACCTGGTGCCGATGACGGTTTCCGCACGCGACGGCGCTGAAGTGACGGCCGTGACCGATGGCGGATCGCAGCTCAAGCTGTCGCAGGACCGTTTCGGCGCGATCCCAGACGTGTTCGTGCTGGCCGCACGCGCGGATGGCCTGGCCGTCTCGACGGACGCCAACGCCGAGGGCATTCCCGCAACGCTTGGCCTGCGCACCTATCTTGGTCGCGCCTACCAGTACCAGGCGGACACTGCTGCCGGCCAACTGATCGCCAACGGCTCGCTGTCGGCGCCGCTGGAACCGCGCGCGCGGGCCAAGCTGGTGCCGGTGCCCGACCAGTGCTGCGTGCTGAAACCGGAGTGACCCGAGGAGCGACCATGTCCATCCTCATCACCAACGCCACCGTCCTCCCCTGCACGGAGGACATGCCCGTCGTCGACAAGGGCTGGGTCCATGTCGAGGGCGAGGTCATCGAGGCTGTCGGCGTGGGCGAGGCCCCCGCAATCGTCGGCGCGGAAATTGTTGACGCCGGCGGCGATGTCGTCATGCCCGGCATGGTCAACCCGCATTGCCACATGGCGATGACGCTGTTCCGCGGCCTCGGCGAGGACGTCGACGACCGGCTCTACCGCTACATCCTGCCCTTGGAACGCAAGTTCGTGCGGCCCGAGGCAGTGCGTGCGGGAACGGCACTTGCCGCGCTCGAGCTGATCGAGGGTGGCGTCACCACAGTCGCCGACATGTATTACTTCGAGACCGAAGTCGCGCGGGTTGTGGCCAATGCCGGCATCCGCGGCGTGCTCGGCCAGACCATCGCCGACTTCGATCCGCCCGACCACAAGTCGGTCGACGAAGGTTTTGCTCTCACCGAACAACTCGTCTCCGAATTCGCCGGACATGATAGGGTCATCCCGTCGATTGCCCCGCATGCGCCCTATTCGACCGGCATGACGACGATGGAGCGCATCGCCCGCTGGGCGGACGACCATCCCGACGTGCCTGTGCAGATGCATCTGGCCGAGAGCGATGCCGAGATGGCGTGGGCTGAGAAAACCCACGGCATGCGACCGATCGAGGTCGTCGAGAAGGCGGGCCTGCTGCGCCGGGGCCTGATCTGCGCGCACTGCCTGCATGTCGATGAGACCGACATCGAGCGCATGGCGCATGCAAAAGTCTGCGTCGCCCACAATGCCCGCTCCAACGGCAAGGCCGGGCGCGGCATCGCACCCGTCGAGGCGATGCGAAAGGCCGGCATTCCGGTAGGGATTTCGACCGATGGCGCGATGAGCGGCAACACGCTCGACCTGTTCTCGCAGTTCGCGCCGGTGTCGATGTTCCAGAAATTGCTCGGCCACAGCCGCAAGCCGATGGCCTCGGTCGACGTCGTGCGCATGGCGACCCGTGATGGCGCCAAGGTGCTGGGCCTGGATGCAAAGGTCGGCTCGCTCGAGCCAGGCAAGCAGGCCGATCTCATCCGCGTCAGCCTGGCCTCGCCGCGTCAGCAGCCGGTCTATGACATCTATTCCACGCTGGTCTTCGCCACCCTGCCGACCGACGTGTGCGACGTCATGGTGGGCGGCGACTGGCTGATGCGCGGCCGCGAGGTACTGAGCCTCGAACGCAAGAAGGTGCTGCGCGACGCGCTGCAGGTGGCGCACAGCTTCAAAGCCGAGATGGCCCGCATCGACGCTGCGGGCTGAGGTCCGGACGAGCGTCCGGGACGTACAGGGAAGGACAAAGCAATGAACCGATCAGAAGCCTCGACGCATCTCGACAAGGTGCTCGCCAATGTCGACGCCAATATCGACGCAAGCCTTGCGCGCCTGTTCGACCTGATCCGTATTCCATCTGTCTCGACCGATCCGGCGCATGCCCCGGACTGCAAGCGCGCCGCCGAATGGCTGAAGAAAGAACTCGGCGAACTCGGCTTTGACGCCTCGGTGCGTCCGACCGCGCGCCACCCGATGGTGGTCGGCCACGACCGCACGGGGCAGGGGCCGCATGTGCTGTTCTACGGCCATTACGACGTCCAGCCCGTCGATCCGCGTGGTCTGTGGCACTCCGACCCGTTCGAGCCGAAGCTCGTGCCGCAGCCCGATGGCGAGACCCACATCGTTGCCCGCGGCGCCTCCGACGACAAGGGCCAGCTCTTGACCTTCGTCGAGGCGTGCCGCGCCTGGAAGGCCGTCGTCGGCAGCCTGCCGATCCAGGTGTCGGTGCTGTTCGAGGGCGAGGAAGAGATCTCCAGCCCGAGCCTGCCGCCCTTTCTCGACACGACCGGTGCCGAACTCAAGGCTGATGTCGTGCTCGTCTGCGACACCGACATGTGGGACGCCGAGACGCCAGCGGTGACCACCATGCTGCGCGGCGTGCTGAAGGAGGAGATCGTTATCTCCTGCTCCAACCGCGACCTGCATTCGGGCATCTACGGCAACGCCGCGCGCAATCCCTTGCAGGTGCTGTCCGACATCGTCGCCAGCCTGCGCACGCCAGACGGCGGCGTGGCTGTCCAAGGTTTCTACGACGGCGTCACCGAACTGCCCGACGCCATCAAGGCACAGTGGCAGCGCCTGCCTTTCGACGACAGGGGCTTTCTGGGCGATATCGGCCTCTCGATTCCCGCCGGCGAAAGCGGCCGCTCTGTGCTCGAGCAGGTCTGGGCACGCCCGAGCTGCGAAATCCACGGCATCATCGGCGGCTACACCGAAGAAGGCTTCAAGACGGTCATACCGGCCAAAGCGCAGTCCAAGATCTCCTTCCGCCTCGTCGCCGGCCAGGATCCGGAAAAGATCCGCGATGCCTTCCGTGCCCATGTCCGAGCCCGCATCCCGGCCGATTGTTCGGTCGAGTTCATCGACCACGGTGCGAGTGCCGCGACCGTCATGCCGATCGACGGCGCGTTTCTCACCAAGGCGCTCGGCGCGCTGACCGAGGAGTGGGAGCGCGAGGCGGCAGTGGCCGGCAGCGGCGGCTCGATCCCGATCGTCTCCGCCTTCAAGGAAAAGCTCGGCATGGATTCTTTGCTGATCGGCTTCGCCCGCTTCGACAATCGCATCCACAGCCCGAACGAGAAATACGACCTTTCGAGCTTCCGGAAAGGCATCCGGTCCTGGGCCCGCATCCTCGCGGCGTTTGCGCACGACAAGGGCTGAGGCTGCAGGTGGGGCGTCCTTCGACGCTCGCCCGCTGATGTTTCACCAGTTCCGGAGCGGCGGGCGATTGGCTTTTCCTCGCCCCCGCAAAGCGGGGGAGAGGTGGCACGGCGAAGCCGTGACGGAGAGGGGGGCGCCTCGAAGGACGCACCAAAGTCTCGCCTACCAAACCACCTTGTGGCTCTCACCCGTCTGCACGTTCACGAACCCCTCGGGCACCGCATCCGTCGGCGCCACAAGCACCCAGCGCCAAGGTGCGCAGGTCAGCGTGGCGAACTGCAGGCGCTCGGGGAAGCCGGGGAACCAGCGCGGCGAAAACGTTGGTTCATAGAGCCAGTCGATCTTGTTGGCTTCTGCATAGAGCGCCTCCATCTCGGCATCGAGCGCCTCGGCCGGGCGGTTGGTCATCAGGCCGCCGACCTCGTAATGCACGTCGGCGACGACCTTGCCTGATGTGACCAGCGCCCAGCCGCCCTGGTTCTGCGAGATGCGGTTGACCACCTCGGCCATGGCGGCATCGGACGAGCCGACGACCCAGATGTTGTGCTGGTCGTGCGCCACCGTGCAGCCAACGGCCGTGTCAGGCGTCTTCGGGCCACAGCCGAGCCAGAACATCTTGGCGACGCGGCCCTTGCCTGAATAGCGGTCGACGACGGCAAATTTGGTTATGTTGCGGTCGCTGTCGCGCTGTACGGCGCCATCGGCCACCGGAAGTTCCGTGGTGATGAAGTTGTCATCCCAGTGGAACGGACGCAGCAGTGCCGCCTGCATCGTCGCGCGGCCCGGCTCGGCAGCGACGGCGAAGTCTGCGGCGGTCAGCTTTCGGTCGACATTGACCGTCTTCGTCGCCCAGTCAGGCCAGTCGATGGCAGGCAGGTGGCCGGTGAAGCGCTTGCCCTCGGACACCTGTTCGCCATCGGCCCAGACCTCCGCGATCGACACGGTCGCTGCCTTGTCGAGCAGCACCATGTCGGCGAAGCGCCCGGGGGCGATGGAGCCGACAAAGGGTGTCAGCCGCATGTGCCGCGCCGGGTTGATCGACACGCATTGGTAGGCGATCTCCGGCGACAGGCCGCTTTCGATGGCGAGGCGGACATTGTGGTCGGTCGCGCCCATCTTCAGCGTGTCGGAGGCGCTGCGGTCGTCTGTGGCGAAGGCCACCTGGCTCCAGTCGCGCAAGCCGCGTTCGAGCAGGCCCTTGATGATGTCGGGCATCGAATGCGGACGGACCTCGATGAAAATGCCGTGCCGGAGCTTGTCCCATGCCTCCTCGGGCGTCCACGCTTCGTGGTCGGAGGATAGGCCGGCGGCGGCGAACGCATTGATCGACGGCAGGTCGCGCAGGCCGGCGCCATGGCCCTCGACCACGCCGCGCTTCTCGAATGTCGCCTGGATCATGCCCCAGAGCCTGCCATAGGAAGGGTTCTCGGGGTTCCAGACGGCCGGCCAGTCCATGACCTCGTCGAGGCCGGCGACCATCGTGCTCTCGCCGAGGAAGCCGATCTGCTCGGCATAGCCGAAATGGCCGCCGCCGCCTTCATAAGCCGTCGGCGGAACCGCCGAGCCGGGCAGCGGAAAGATCTTCATCGGCGAGCCGGCACGGCGCGCCGTCAGCCAGAATTCGAGATTGTTGGGGCCGTTGACGTTGGAAAATTCGTGGCTCGCCTCGCAGGTCCAGGTGTTGCCGCGCGGCATGACAAGGGCTGCCTCGTGCTCTGGCGTCAGGTGCGAGCTTTCGATGTGCTTGTGCACCTCGCCGAAGCCCGGCACCGCCGCAAGATGCGTGCGGTCGATGGTCTCGCGCGCCGTGCCCGCGAAGCTGCCGGCGGGGCCGACATAGGCGATGCGGCGGCCGCGGATCGCCACCTCGCAATCGTCCATCCAGGTGCCGGTGTGCACGTCGAGCACGCGGCCGAGCTGGACGAGGCGATCGGCTTCGCGCTTGCCGAGGGCAACAAGCACGAGGTCCTGCCTGATCAGGATTTCGTCGGCGGGATCGATGAGGAGGTCGGCGGGCAAAGGAGCTGTCTTGGTCATGGCCTCGCCTCTACTGCATCACCAGCGAAATCGGAACCCGTTTCCACTGTGCCAGCAGTGAGCGGTCGAGCGGTGCTGGGACAAGCATTTCGGCTTGATTCCCCTGATGCGATGATGTGAAGCCAGACGGACTTGATTTGAGACTGGAACGAAAGGTCGCGCCATGCAGCTGAAACCCACCCGCAAGGTGATCATCGACACCGATCCCGGCATCGACGATGCAGTGGCGATCCTGCTGGCGCTGAAGTCGGCCGAGTTCGACGTCATCGGAATCACGACGGTCGCCGGCAACATCGGCATTGCAACGACGACGCGCAATGCCGGCCGCATCCTCGCGCTTGAGGGCCGGGTCGACGTGCCTGTCATCGCCGGTGCCGCCGGGCCGCTGTCGCGCAAGGGTTTCGACACCGCCGACATTCACGGCAATGACGGCCTCGGCGGTGTGGCCTTCCCCGATGCGCTTTCACAGCCCGTGGCCGGCGACGCAGTCACCTGGTTGCGCGACACGCTCCGGGCCGCGGAAACCGGCAGCATCGACATCCTGGCGCTCGGCCCGCTGACCAACATCGCTCGCCTGGTTACCGAGTACCCGGAGGCCGCTGGCCGCATCGGCCGCGTCATCGCCATGGGTGGTGCGGTGCACGAGCCGGGCAATATCGGCCCGCGCGCCGAGTTCAACATCGCCGCCGATCCGGAGGCCGCCGAGATCGTCTTTGGCGCCGGGCTCGACATGACGCTGATCCCGCTCGACGTTACCCGCAAGGTCCGCGCCACGCGCGACGACACGGCCATGCTGCAGGCATCCGATGTACCGGCGGCTGTCGCTTCGGGTGCGCTGATCGACGCCTATTTCCAGTCGACCACTGGCGGCGAAAGCCGGCCGCTGCACGACCCCTGCGTGATGCTGCTGGCGCTGGACGAAGAGTTGTTTGGCTGCGAGACGCTGAAGCTGGCGGTCGACACCGGCACGACTCGCGATGCGGGCGCGCTGACGGTTTCAGAAGATGGGGCTGCGGTTTCGGTGGCATTGAAGGTCGAGAGCGCTGCGGTGCTGAAGCTGCTCTATGCCAGGCTGAAGGCGGAGTAGCGCTTCGTAGCAGAAGGGAAGGCCCCCTCTCCGTCACGGCTTTGCCGTGCCATCTCTCCCCCCCCCACTTCGTGGGGGTGAGGAACCCAAGTTCTGAGGTCCGGATATCGTTGCTGCAGCAAAGCTTGGTTCATTCTGGGTGAACCTATGTGTTCAGGGCATCGCTGGCGATTAGCATTTCCTCGCCCCACGAAGTGGGGAGAGGTGGCACGGGGAAGCCGTGACGGAGAGGGGGCTTTCAGCGCGCGCTGACGACCAACAATTACGCCGCCAGCTCCTGCTCGACCAGCGTCGTCCAGAACTTCACGCCGCTCGCCAGTGCGTCGTCGTTGAAGTCGTAGTGGCTGTTGTGGTGCAGGGCGCCGTCGACGGCGGGGCCGTTGCCGAGCCAGACATAGGCGCCGGGCACTTCCTGGCTGAACATGGCGAAGTCGTCGCCGGCGGTCGATGGCGGAAACTCGGTCATCACCTTGTCGATGCCCAGGGCCGCCTGGGCCGCAGCCAGCGCGCGGCGTGTCGCGTCCCTGTCGTTCACCACGGGTGGCATCTGGCGGAAGTAGCGATACTCTGCCTCGATGCCGTAGAGCTTCGCCGAGCCCTCGGCCAGCGCGCCGATCTCTTTTTCCAGCTGGTCGCGCACGGCGGCCGAATAGGCGCGCGAGGTGCCGCCGATCTTGACCAGATCGGGGATGACGTTGAGCGCCTCGAAGCTGCCCGCTTCCATGGCGCAGGCGCTGACCACCGCCGGCTGGAGGGGATCGACGCGGCGTGCGACGATGGTGTGGAGTGCTGTCAGGAACTGGCCGGCTGCCGTCATCGCGTCGCGGCCGAGATGCGGCTTGGCGCCATGGGTGCCGATGCCCTTGAAGGTGACGGTCCAGCGGTCGGACGAGGCGAGCTGCGGCCCTGAAACAACCGCCATGCTATCGGTGGCGATGCCGGGCATGTTGTGCAGACCGTAGACGGCATCGACCGGAAACTGCTTGAAGAAACCGTCCTCGATCATCGCCTTGGCGCCGCCACGACCTTCCTCGGCCGGCTGGAAGATGAAATGCACAGTGCCGGAAAAGCTCTTGCGACGGGCGAGTTCGCGGGCGGCACCCAAAAGCATGGCGGTATGGCCGTCATGGCCGCAGGCGTGCATCTTGCCTGACACGGTCGACTTGTAGGCCCGGTCTTCGGCCATCTCGGGCATGGCGAGCGCGTCCATGTCGGCGCGCAACGCGATGCGCCGCGAGCCGTCGCCGAGCTTCAGCGTGCCGACGACGCCGGTCTTGCCGAGCCCGGTCTGCACCGAGATGCCGGCCTCGGCCAGCATCTTCTGCACGATGCCTGATGTGCGTAGTTCCTCGAAGCCCAGCTCGGGATGGGCGTGGATGTCGCGGCGCAGCGCCGTCAGCAGCTCGATTTCGCCCTTGTCGTGCCCGGCCGTCGATGTCATCACGCAAACTCCGTTCGGCCCGGTTCTGCAATCTCAGGCGCCCAGGGCCATCGGCGCCGCATGTCCCCTTCTGCAACAGAAAGGCCCGTTGTGCCACTCGCTCCGCATCAATTCTGGCAGACAGTTTATCCCGCGGACACGTTCGACGCTGCACCGGCGGACGGCTTCCACGACCTCTATCCGGCATCGCTGCCCGACGGACGTCAGATCGCGCTGCCCGTCCGCGTCCTGCCGGGCGACGGTAGCCAGGCAGTGGCCTCGATGATCGTCAACCAGGCGAGCTTCGCCGTCGAGGATGCGCTGTCGGATGCCATGGCGGCCCATGCCCGGGTCTACGCGCCCGAGGTCGTCATCGGCGTGCCGACGCTCGGCCTGCCTTTGGCCAATGGCGTTGCCCGGCGTCTCGGGCATGACAGGATGGTGGCGCTCGGGACGTCGCGAAAGTTCTGGTACAGCGAGGACCTGTCCGAGCCGATGAGCTCGATCACCAGTCCGGAGCACGCCAAGCGGCTTTATCTCGACCCGCGCATGCTGCCGCTGCTCGAGGGACGGCGAGTGCTGGTCGTCGACGATGTGATAAGCTCCGGCACCTCGATGCTGGCGGTGCTGAAGTTGCTGGCCAAGGCCGGCATGCGGCCGGCCGCCGCCGTCTTCGGCATGCTGCAGGGCGACGTCTGGCGCCGGGCGATCACCGAGCTCGATGCCAGCTACATCGCCCATATCCACGGCGCCATTACCTCGCCGCGCCTCAGCCGCAGCTCCAGTGGCGGCTGGTTCCCGAAGCAGGACTAGGCTTCACCCACGCGGTTGTTCCAGGCGCCTGCTTGCGACGTTCCGGTCGGGCACATCGCGCCAAGATGCTGCCTGCTGGAACGCCCATTGTTATCAGTTGGATGCCTTGGCCTCCGAGACCAGCACCGGGTCATTGCGGTAGCGATCCGGGAACAGGCGCTTGAGGTTCTCGATCTTCGGCAGGTCGTTGTAGACGATGTAGGGGTAGGTCGGGTTCAAGGTCAGGAAGTCCTGATGATAGTCCTCGGCCTTGTAGAAGGCGCGTCCGGGTTCGATCGTCGTCGCGATCGCCGCGTCGAAGACCTTGGCCTTGTCGAGCTGTGCGACATAGGCCTTGGCAACTCTCGCCTGTTCGGCATCGGTCGGGAAGATGGTCGACCGGTATTGCGTGCCGGTATCTGGACCCTGGCGGTTGAGCTGGGTCGGGTCATGCGCGACCGAGAAATAGACCTGCAGGATCCGACCATAGCTGATCTTGTGCGGGTCGAAGGTGACCTTGACCGCCTCGGCATGGCCGGTCGAGCCGGTGCCGACGACGTTGTACTGAGCCGTCTGCTTGTCGCCGCCGGCATAGCCTGACACGGCGTTCGTGACGCCCTCGACGTGCTGGAACACACCCTGCACGCCCCAGAAGCAGCCGCCTGCGAGTACCGCCACCTCCGAATTGCCTTGCGCAGTCGCGTCGATCGCCGGCGGCGGAATCTTTATCCCCTCCTGCGCCACGCCAGGGGTCGTCAGAGCCCAGGCGCCAAATACGGCAGCCGCGACCGAAAGCCAGAATGCCGGGCGACAGCCGGCAACGGTCCGTCTTGCCGCAACGAGTTTCCTTGTCATCGAACTACTCCCGTTTGTCGTTCCGGGACCATGCCGCTTGCGGGACGCCCGGGGACCTGTTCGGCCCGCCAGTAGAGGATACGGAGATGGAGGTGGCTTTGTTACGCGAAATCGCCGTGGGTCACGCGCATTTGACTGCCGCGCCGGTCAGGCCGGCGGTCGCGAGTCGGTGTCCGGCAAAGGGCTACCGACCGTTTCAATCCCTGCAACCTCCGTTCATCAGGGCAAAACGCCGACACCATTCCGAGGCAGTTGATCTCACCGCGAACTTACGTTATCACGATGATGGTTTGATCAAATGAGCGCGAAAGGCAGAGGCGACTAATGACCCGAAAAGCGATCTATTCAGGTTCTCCCTTCGAGGAACTGGCTGGCTACTCACGAGCCGTGGTCGATGGCGACTGGATTTTCGTTTCGGGTACGGCGGGATACGATCCCGAGATCGGCGGCTTCGACCCGGACGCGGCGGTGCAGACGCGCCGCGCGCTCGACATCATCGCCGCCGCCCTGGCCGAGGCGGACTCCAGCATGCGCGACATAGTGTCGGTGCGCGTCAATCTTGCCAGCCGCGACGACGTCAATGCCGTCTCGCGCCTGCTCGGCCAGACCTTCTCCGATCCGCGCCCGACCAACACCACCGTCATCGTCGGTTTCGCCGTCGAGGAGATCAAGGTCGAGCTCGAGGTCATCGCGCGGCGTCAGGCCGACACCGCTGCAGATGTTGCCAAGGTGGGACAATGAGGCGGGTCGCGCGGCGTATCTCCGGGACGCCACAGAAATCATTCGGCATGTACCAGAAGGCTGCGGCACTCGCCGGCAGCGGGCGCGACCTCATCCATCTCGAACTCGGCCGCCCGGCGGCCGACACGCCCGAACACATCAAGCAGGCGACGATCGCGGCGATCCTGGCCGGCGACGTCCACTACAGCGACCTCAAAGGCACCGCGAGCTTTCGTGAGGCGCTCGCCGAAAAGCTGCGCAACCAGAACGGCATGGATGTGAGCGCAGCCGACATCCTGGTCACCAATGGCCTGACGCATGCCTCGTTCGCGGCGTTCCTTGCCTTGCTCGATCCGGGCGACGAAGCGATCCTGCTCGACCCATTCTATCCCCAGCACATCGGCAAGATCGAACTGGCCGGCGCCAGACCGGTGTTCGTGACGCTGGATGCAGCCGACGACTTCGCCCTCAGGCCCGAGCTGATCGAGGCCGCCATCACCGAGCGCACCCGGATGATCGTGCTGGTCAATCCGGTCAACCCGACCGGCCGCGTCTACTCGCGCACCGAGCTCGAGGGCCTCGCCGAACTGGCGATCCGGCGCGACCTGCTCGTCGTCTCCGACGAGGTCTACGAAGACATGGTCTATGATGGCCGCGAGCATGTCAGCATCGCGGCACTGCCCGGCATGGCCGAGCGCACCATCACCGCTTTTGCATTCACCAAATCCTTTGCCATGGATGGGTGGCGTCTCGGCTACATGGCAGCCCCTTCCTGGGCGATGCCCGGGCTGCTGAAGATCACCGCCAACGACGCCACTCACGTCAATACATTTATCCAGGCCGGTGGTCGTGCCGCGATCACCGGCCCTTCCGCAGTGCTTGCCGAACTGGTCGACCACGACCGCCAAAAGCGCGATCTCGTCGTTCGCCGCCTGAACCAGATGCCGGGTGTGAAGTGCCCGTCGCCGCAAGGCGCCATCTACGCCTTCCCCGACATCTCGGCCTTCGGCATCCCGTCGCAGGCGCTGGCGGAGAGGATCCTCGACGAGGCGGATGTGGTCGTCGAGGCCGGCAGCTTCTATGGTCGGTCGGGCGAAGGCCATCTTCGCGTCTGCTTCGGCTCCGAAAGCCTCGAGCGGCTGGACGAAGGCATGGATCGGCTGTCCAGGTTCTTCAACAATCTATGGGACGGCCGCGATGGCGCGCCGGCCAGCGGCGAAAGGCGGGGCAGCGCATGACACAGACCGGCGATGTCATCCTGCAGACCCGGGGCCTCTCGAGGAGCTTCGGCGCGCTCAAGGCCGTGGACGGTGTCGACATTTCGGTCAAGGCGGGCCAGATCACCGGCCTGATCGGTCCCAACGGCGCCGGCAAGAGCACGTTGTTCGGCCTCGTTGCCGGCGAAGTCCAGCCGAGCGCCGGCGAGGTGATCTTCGACGGCAAGCCCATTTCGGGCCTCAGGCCCGACAGGATCTTCCGCGCCGGCCTGGCGCGGACCTTCCAGATCCCGCGGCCGTTTCCCCAGATGTCGGTACTCGAGAACGTCATGCTGTCGGCCACCGCTCAGTCGGGCGAGACATTCTGGAACAACTGGTTCCGCAGCGGCCTTGTCGCCGCCGAGGAGCGCCGCTCCCGCGAACGGGCGATGGAGGTGCTCGCCTTCACCGGCCTCGCCGACAAGGCGCGCGACCTCGCCGGGGTGCTTTCGGGCGGCCAGCAAAAATTGCTCGAACTTGCCCGCGTCATGATGGTCGATCCGCCGCTCATCCTGCTCGACGAGCCGACGGCCGGCGTCAACCCGACGCTCATCGAGACGCTGATCGACAAGATCGTGGCGCTGAACGAACGTGGCGTCGCCTTCCTCATTGTCGAGCACAACATGGACATGGTGATGCGCATCTGCCGCCACATCGTGGTGATGGCGCAGGGCCGGGTGATCTTCGAAGGTGACCCGGCCGGCGTGATGAAGGAGCAGCGCGTCGTCGACGCCTATCTCGGTGACGTCAGTGTGGGAGAACTGGCATGAGCGCACCCGTCTGCGAGGCGCGCAACCTGCGCGCCAGCTATATCCCCGGCATGCCGATCGTCTTCGACATCTCGGTCATCGTCGATGCCGGCGAACTGGTCACGCTGATCGGCCCGAACGGGGCCGGCAAGTCGACTTTCCTCAAGGCGTTGGCCGGCCTGGTGCTGGTCGAGGGCGGCGAGGTCAGGCTCGGCGGCCAGCGCATTTCCGGGCTGCCGACGCATGAGATCATCGCCGCGGGCGTCGGTTTCGTGCCGCAGACCAGCAACGTCTTTTCGTCGCTGTCGATCGAGGACAATCTGATCAGCGGCGGCCACACCTTGCCGCGTTCGCTGTTGCGCGAACGCGTGCAACGGGCCTTCGAGCATTTTCCTGCTCTGGCGGATCGCCGCCGCGCCGCTGCCAACGTGCTGTCGGGCGGCCAGCGCCAGATGCTCGCGGTGGCACGCGCGCTGATGACCGACCCGCGCGTCATCATGCTCGACGAGCCCACGGCTGGCCTGGCGCCCAAGATCGTGCACGAGGTGCTCGACGACCTGCGCCGCCTCGCCAAGAGCGGGGTCGCGGTGCTGATGGTGGAGCAGAATGCCAAGGCGGCACTTCGGGTTTCCGACCGTGCCTATGTCCTGGTCGAGGGCCGCAACCACATGACAGGAACGGCGGCCGACCTGCTCGACAACGACGCCATTGCCGAAGCATTCCTGGGCTTCCGGAGGAAATCATGATCGGACAAGCCATCGCCGACGGTCTCTTGACCGGCGGTATCCTCGCGCTCGGGGCAATCGGCTATTCGCTGTGCGCGCACATGCTGAAATTCGCCAACTTCGCCCATGCCGAAATGCTGACCTGGGGCGCCTACATGGCGCTTGCCGTCGTCACCGTCCTGCCCGCCGGTCAAGCCATCGGCCCGTTTTCCTTCGGCTGGCCGCTGCTCGTGGCAATCGTCGTCTCCTGCATCGGCACCGGGCTGATCGCCATCGCCGCCGACACGCTGGTGTTTTCCAGGCTCAGAAAGCGCCGCGCAAGCAGCCTGACATTGGTCTTCGCCAGCTTCGGCATCGCGCTGATCCTGCGCAATCTGGTGCTCTTCGTCTGGGGTGCCGACGCCCACTATTATGGCCAGGAGCTGCAGATCTCGCTGGAGATCCTGCCCAACGTCAGGATGATGCCCGACCAGGTGCTCGTCCTGGCGCTGACCGTGGCGCTGGTCGTGGCACTGCACCTGTTCCTGAAACACAGCCGCATCGGCGTCGCCATGCGATCGATGGCCGAGAACCCGGCATTGTCGCAGGTCTGCGGCATCGACATTGCCAAGGTGGTCCGCTGGACCTGGATGCTGAGCGGCGCCCTTGCCGCAATAGCCGGCGTATTTGCTGGCCTGACCGTGCAGATCCGTCCGGAGATGGGCTTCAACATGCTTCTGGCGCTGTTCACGGCGGCGATCCTCGGCGGTACCGGCAGCCTGTTTGGCGCGGTCGCCGGCGGCCTGATCGTCGGCCTCACCGAAAGCCTGTCGGCGCTGGTCATTCCGACCGGCTACAAGGCGGCGGTGCCCTTCGGCCTGCTGCTCATCATCCTCTATCTCAGGCCGCAGGGCCTGTTCTCCAGGTCGGCACGCGTGTGAGGCTCAGATGATCGGATTTGTTTCGTATCTCGTATTCTTCCTCACCGTTGCGCTGATACTCGGCATCGCGACGCTTGGGCTCAACTTGCAATGGGGCGGCACCGGCCTGTTCAACGCTGGTATCGTCGGCTTCTACGCCATCGGCGCCTACACCTTTGCGATCCTGACGGCACCACCGCGGCCGGAACTGCTTGGCAATTTCGAACTGCCCTGGATCGTCGGCGTGGTCGGCGCGATGGCTGCCGCAGCACTTGCGGCGCTCATCACCGGACTGGCAACGGTCCGGCTGCGCGGCGACTACCTCGCTGTCGCCACCTTCGGCATCGCCGTCACCATCCAGCTCGTCGCCACCAACTTCGAGGCACTGACCGGCGGCACGATGGGCATCGCCTCGATCCCCAACCCGTTCCGCGGCCTGTTTGCCACGCCGCTGGCCAACAATCTCGGCTACCTCGCCGTCATCGTTGCGATCCTTGCCGTCGCCTATGTCGCGCTTGAGCGCATCGCGCGATCGCCATGGGGACGCGTGCTCAAGGCAATTCGCGAGGACGAGGTCGCGGCCGAGACGCTGGGCAAGAACACCCGCAGCTTCCGCCTGCAGGCATTCGTCATCGGCTCGACGCTGATGGGCCTTGCAGGCGCGCTCTATGCCAGCTTCATCGGCTTCGTCAGCCCGTTCGACTTCCTGCCGATCCTGACCTTCCAGATCTGGGCGATGCTGATCATCGGCGGCAGCGGCAACAATCGCGGCGCCATCCTCGGCGCGATCGTCGTCTGGGGCATCTGGAGCGTCATCGGTGCTGTGGCGTCGAAGATGTTGCCGGTGCAGCTCCAGATCTATGGCGGTGCCGCCCAGGCGATGATCATCGGCCTGGCGCTGGTGCTGGTGCTTCTGCTGCGCCCACGCGGCCTGATCGGCGAGCAGCCGGTCACCTCGCGCCACGCCGTCTGAGTGGCCTGACAGCAAGGGCCGGCGCCGGCGCGCCGGCCCGTCAGTTCGTCTCGACAGTTTCCTTGCACAGGCGGCGCAGCAACGCCTGCGTCGTCTCGATGTCGCCCTTGATCGCCTTGGCGGCGCCACGCGCGTCACCGGCATCCATCGCCTCGATCAGGTCGCGATGGTGCGAGCTCGGCTGGTACTTGCCGGAGATCAGCACCGGCTCGATATGGCCGGACAACATGCGCATGTAGGGGCCGAAGCGCAGCCACAGGCTCTGGATGAACTGGATGATGACGGGCGAGCCGCAGCACTCGTAGATGGCGAAATGCAGCTCCTGGTTCCGGACCATCATGTCCTCGAGGTTGCGGTCGTTGGCGGCCGCCTCATGCTCTTCGACGAGATGCCGGAAGGTCTTTCGGTCGGCGGGCGTGGAACGCTCGGTGGCGAGCTTGGTCGCCAGCGTTTCCAGTGCGATGCGCGTCAGGCACAGATCGTCCAGGGCGGCCAGGCTGACGGTGGGAACCTGCGCCGAGCCGGTGGTCAGCACCACAAGCGCGTTTTCCGCGATCAGGCGACGCAGCGCCTCGCGCACCGGCATGTGGCTGGTCTTGAACGTGTCCGACAGCATGGCGATGGTCAGTGTCTGGCCGGGGTCGAAATGGCCCGACATCAGCGCCTTGCGCAGCTGGCGATAGATACCGTCCTGAATCGTCGAGCGCGACGACACGGGCTCCAGGAAATCGACGCTCATCCAGCATCCTTTTTTGATCAAACGATGAATTCGTACATAGCATAGAAATCGCGCCGTACGGTATCAAGCCGGCACGGCGCGCATGAACTGTTTGCCCGCGATGGCTCTACCAGTCGATCCTTTGGCCGAGGCCCCTGTCGGTCGCGTTCTTCACGGCGCGGATGGCCGCCGCTGCATCCTCCACGGCAATGCCGAGCGACTTGAACACCGTAAGCTCCCGCGGTGACGACCGCCCCGGATGCAATCCGGCAAGCACCTCGCCGAGCTCGGCACGGGCATGGTCGGGACCGATCACGCCGCGCTCGAGCGGCTGCAGCAGCTCGCCGCACTCGACGGCGGCCTGGCTGCGCGAATCGACGAAGAAGGCGGAAGTGGCGACGATGTCGTCGCCAAGCTCGCGGGCCGCTCGGTTGCTCGAGCCGACGGCATTGATGTGGCAGCCCGGCTTCAGCCAGCCGAGCTCGACGATAGGTTCCTTCGAGCCGGTCAAGGTGCAGACGACGTCGGCATCTGCGACCGCGGCCTGCGCGCTGTCGGCCACCGCGCCGCCGCTCTTGCGGGCAAGTTCCACGAGCTTGTCGCGCGAGCGGCCCCAGAGCACGAAGGCTGCGTCCGGTATGACATGGCGCAGTGCCTCGATATGCGTCTCGGCCTGCGTGCCGGTTCCGAGGATGGCAACCGTCCTGGCGCCGGGCCGGGCCAGGGTCGCGGTTGCCACGGCAGAGGTCGCGGCGGTGCGCCGGGCGGTGATTTCGGTGGCGTCGAGCACGGCGCGCAACTGGCCGGTTTCGCCGTCATTGAGCAGCACGGCGCCCTGGTGGTTGTCGAGGCCACGCGTCGCATTGTCGTGAGCGACCAGCACATCCTTCAGGCACCAGAGCTTCTCGCCGCCTGCTTGCGAGAATGTCGGCATCAGCCCCATCAGCACCTCGCCGGGGCCGGCATTGAGCTGCTGGCGCGGAAACAGCCGGTAGCTGCCGGTGGCAAAGTCCGACAACGCTGTACGCATCGCATCGATGCAGTCGGCCATGGGCAAGGCGGCGGCGACAGCCTGCCGGTTGAGGATCAGCATCGAAACGGCTCCTTTGCGAGGCCAGACAGAGATATGCCGCGCTAGCGGGCGATTACAATCCCTGGCGCCGGTCCTGCCACCTGGCCTGGGCGATGGCGACTGACGGGGCTGCAGCGGCGAAACTGCGAAACGGCAGGGCGCGCGGCGAAGCCTCGGGGATCGGCAACGCGTCGAGCGGCGTGCCTGACGCAGCGTCGGCCAGCACCTCGCCGAGCATGGCGGTCAAGGCGATACCTCGGCCGTTGCAGCCGATGCCGCCGATGAAGCGCGGGCCGAACTCATAGACATGTGGCAGGAAGTCGGTGGTCATGGCGGCGGTGCCGCGCCAGATGCTTTCGACGGCAGGCGGTCGCGGCAAGCCGAGCTCGGCCTGCAGGCGCCCGGCGACCATCGCGGCCATGCGCGCCTCGGCGCCAAGCGGAAGCATCGACATGCCGCCGCTGATCAGCCGGTTGTTGCGGTCGAGCCTGAAGGTGAAGAGATTGGCACGCGTGTCGGCAACGGGGTTCCGCTCCGGCGAAATGCGCCGCACAGTGACCTCGTCGAGCGGGGCGGTGGCAATCTGATAGACGCGCAGCGGCACGACGATGCGGCCGAGGCGGCGGGCGGCGCCCTGTTCCGAGGCATTGGTGCACAGCAGGACCTTATCGGCGTCGATCGTGCTTTGTCCGCTGGTCAGCCGCCAGCCATCGTTCGACCGCTCCACGGCCTGGACAGGTGTGTGTTCGTGGATCGATGCACCGGCCTTGATGGCAGCACTCGCCAATCCATAGGCGTAGTTGAGCGGGTGCAGTGTGCCGCCGCTCTCATCGATGAGGGCGCCGGCATTGTGCCTGAGGCCGGCGCGGCGGCGCGCCTCGCCGCCATTGAGCATGCGCACCGGACGGCCCAGTGCCTGCCAGGCCTGCGCCCGGCGTTCGAGGGTGCCGAGCATCGTTTCCGAATGCGCGACATGCATCCAGCCGACCTGCTCGGCATCGCAAGCGATGCCATGTTCGTGGATGGTCGCGTAGACGCGATCGGCGCCGCCACCGATCATCTGCAGCAGTCTGTAGCCGCGTTCCTCGCCAAGCTTGCCAACCACCGCCGCAGGGTCGGCCTTGGCGAAATTCGGCACCACGAAACCGGCATTGAGTCCGCTCGCGCCGCTGCCGATCGTCTCCGCCTCGAGCACGGCGACACGCGCGCCGCGTCGGGCGAGGTGGAGTGCAGCGGTCAGGCCGGTGAAGCCGGCGCCGATGATTGCCACGTCGACCTTGCTTGCAGCGCGCAAGGGCTGGGTGACAGGGGCCGGATTGGCGGTTTGCCACCACACGGTACGCATGTGTTGGTGCGGCGCGCTCTGTGCGGTGGTCATGATGTCGCGAAGTCCGGCAGGCAAAAGGCGGTGACAGGTGGAAGCGGGCCGGCAAAGGCGGCGATCTCTACAAGGCACGTCTGGGCGCTGCAGCCTTGCGACAGGCCGGACGCCGGCATGTCGAGCGTCAGCACGTTCGGGTTGCCGTGCTTTTCGAGCCCGGTCACGGGGTCCGGATCGAACCAGGCGCCGGTGTTGAGCCGCACCACGCCGGGCATGATGTCGCCGGTGATGGTGACGGCGGCCAGACAGCGGCCGCGGTCGTTGAACAGCTCGACGATCTGTCCTTGTTCCAGCCCGCGTTGCGCAGCATCCCGAGGGTTCATGTAGACCAGCTCGCGGCCATTCGACTTGCCGCCGGCGCTGTGGGGGCTGGCGTCGAGCTGGCTGTGCAGCCGGCGCGCCGGCTGGTCGGTCAGAAGGTGCAGCGGATATCTGGTGGCGAGCCCGGCGCCCAGCCACTCCACCGGTGCCATCCATGTCGCATGACCGGGGCAGTCGTCCAGGCCGAAGCCGGCGATACGCTGCGAGAAGATCTCGATCTTGCCCGACGGTGTACCGAGCGGTTTGCGCTCCGGATCGGCGACGAAATCGGCAAGCATGGTGACCGGCTGGTCGAGTGGGGTCAGGTCGATCAGCCCATCGCGCCAGAAGGTTTCGAAATCGGGCAGGTCGAGCCCGCGCGCGCGATTGAGCGGCCGGCATTCCTCGTAGAGCCGCGACAGCCAGCCCGTCGCGTCGAGCCCTTCGGAGAAGGTTTCGCCGCAGCCGAGCCGCTCGGCCAATTCGGCGAAGATGGCGTAGTCGTCGCGCGCCTCTCCCGCCGGCGGCACTGCTTGCTTCATGGCGACGATGAAGGCCTCCAGCGTGGCGGAACCGATATCGTCGCGTTCGAGCGAGATTGTCGCCGGCAAGACGATGTCGGCGCGCTTGGCTGTCGGCGTCCAGTACTGCTCGTTGACGATGACGGTGTCGGGCTTCTGCCAGGCCTTGAGCAGGCGGTTGAGATCCTGGTGATGGTGGAACGGGTTGCCGCCGGCCCAGTAGATCAGGCGGATGTCGGGGTAGGTCTGCGTCTTGCCGTTGTAGGTGAAGGGCGCGCCGGGATTGAGCAGCATGTCGGCGATGCGGGCGACCGGAATGAAGTCGGGAATGCCCGGCTTGAGCTGCGACAGCGTCGGCCCCTTGATGCGGGTGTGGGCGCTGCCGACAAGATTTGCCGCGCCATAACCGACGCCGAAACCGCCGCCAGGTTTCCCGATCTGGCCGAGCATTGCCGCCAGCGTCACCACCATCCAGTAGGGTTGTTCGCCATGGCTGGCGCGCTGCATCGACCACGAAACATTGAGCATCGTGCGTGCCGATGCCATATGGCGGGCAAGATCGACAATGGTTCCGGCAGGCACGCCGCTGATCTCTTCGGCCCATTCGGGTGTCTTCGGCACACCGTCGGTGGCTCCGGTGAGGTAGGGGACGAAGTTCTCGAAACCCGTGCAGCAGCGGTCGAGGAAGGCCTCGTCGTGCAGGTCTTCGCTGTAGAGTACCCAGGCCAGCGCGAGCATCAGGGCGGTGTCGGTGTTGGGTCGGCAGGCGATCCATTCGGCCACATCGGAGACGGCGCCGAAATTGTCGCGCACCGGGCCGATATTGACGAAGCGGGTGCCGGCCGCGCGCATGCCGGCAAGGCCCGCCGGCACGCCGTGCAGGGCGACGCCGCCGGCATTGATCTGCGCATTCTTGACCGGCACGCCGCCGAAGCTGACGAACAGCTCGCAATGCGCGGCCAGCGTGTCCCAGGAGGAATGGCCGGCCATCAGTTCGTCCATGCTGGCCACGATATGCGGCAGCACGACATTGGCGGCGCCCAGGCTGTAGGAATCGACATGCCGGACATAGCCGCCGGCAGAGTTCAGGAAGCGGTGCACCTGGCTTTGCGCGTGGTGAAAGCGGCCGGCACTCGACCAGCCATAGGAGCCACCGAAGATCGACGCATTGCCGTGGCTCGTCCGGACCCGGTCGATCTCGGCGGCTGCGAGGTCGAGGGCGAGGTCCCATTCGACCTCGACGAAGGGATCGCTGCCGCGTCGTTCCGCTGCAGTGCCAGGGCCGTGATCGAGCCAGCTCTTGCGTATCGCCGGGCGCCGGACCCGGAGCCTGTCGAGCGCCGGGTCGAGTTGGTAAAGGCCGATCGGGCTCGGGTCCCGATCGCGCCTGAACGGCTTGAGGGCGGGCAAGCCGTTCCCGCGGGGTTCGACCTCGTAGGTGCCCCAATGGGAAAGCGTGTAGCTGGTCATGCCCGTCCCGTACCTGTTGCTGCTGCCTTAGCCGTCGATTTCCGCCAGCAGCTTCGCCATATCCTCGGCGCTGATGGTCTTGTCGATGACCAGTTCCCCGCCCTCGATGTGCCAGGTCAGCGCGGGGCCGCTGATGTCGCCGTTGACGTCGAACTCGATTGGACCGAGCGCGCCGACATACTTGATCGGCTTGCCGGCCTTGACCAGCTCCAGTGCCTTCTTGAACTCTGCCGGGCCGGTGCCGATGACCTCGCCGCCAGGCGTCTGGGTCTTGCGGATCGCATCGCGGATCGCAGGGCCGGACAGGTCGGGCGCGATGTTCATGGCAAGGCCGAGGATCGTTACGGCATCATATTCGTTGGAAATGCCAGGGCCGTCGGCGCTGATGTTGTAAGCCGCCTTGAACGCCGCCTTGAACTCGTCGAGCGTGGCGCTCTGGGTCGAGGTGTTGTCAGTGCCGAACGCCTTGGTCAGGTACTTGGCGCCGACCGCCTTGACGAAGTCGGGGCTGCGCAGCGCGTTGTTGAGGATCAGCTGCTGCGTGCCGCCGAGCGAGATCCATTCGCGGGCGATGGTGGCGCCGTCCTGTGGGAAGGCGACGATGAACATCGCATCGGGCTTCTCGGCCAGCGCCGCCGAAACTTCGGCGCGATAAGACGCCTGGTTTTCGTTGAAGGCGACAGCCTTGACCACTTCGCCGCCGAACTTCTCGGTCGCCTTGGTGAAATCCTTGACCAGGCTCGCGCCGTAGTCGGTGTTCACATAGATCATCGCGATGCGCTTGAGGCCGCGGTCGGCCGCGATCTTGGCCGGCAGGTAGGAGAGGTTCTTGACCACCGGGAAGGTGCGAAAGAAAAAGCCGCCGGTCTTGCCTTCCTGCGCCATCGTCGTCAGCACCGGGGCTGACGAGCAGCAGGCGATCTGGGGGATCTGCGACGGAGCCGATACCGAGGTCAGGATCGGGATGGTGACGCCGCTGCCGATGCTCGCCGACAGTGCCTTCACGCCCTCGACATCGACGAGATATTTGGCGGCGTCGACGCCGACATTGGGCTGGCCCTGATCGTCGCGCAGCACGAACTCGACCTGGCAGCCCTTGACGCCGCCGCCTTCGTTGATGTTGGCGATGGCGAGCTGTGCGCTGTTGCCGATGGCCTTGCCCACCACACCCATCGATCCCGTCAGCGACAGCACGCCGCCGATCTTGACCGGGCAAGCGGCGTCCTGGGCCATTGCCGAGGTGGTGGAAAATGCGGTGGCTGCAAGCAGGCTGGCCAGCATCAGGCCCTTGGTTTTGTTCATCAGTCCGTTCCCCTTGTTTGGATGATGGCAGCCGCGTGCTCGTCTCAGGCCTTGGTGCCCCGTTGGTCAAGCCGTCGCGGAAACGTTCCTCACTTCCATCATTTGATCATAAGCGCACAAAATTTTGCGGTTGTAAAGCGAGGCCGGAAGACGTGGAGTTGAGACCGAAACGGCGGAGGAAATGCCGAAATACGTGATTGTAATCAGACGTTTGATTTATTTAGCAGCGTCTTTCGTAGCCGCCTAACGCAGGAGAAAAGCGAAGCGTCCGATTTTCGGATTTTTGTCGAATTTGTGCCGGCTCGGAAAATTTTCACCTGCCCTGAAGGCGAAAGCAGGCACAATGCAGCGGCCTGCCGGGGTCAAAATCAGGCCCGCTGGCATCTCGACAGCTGCCCCTTGGTCAGTCAAACCGCGCCGAAACCATGCATGCGGGGATATTCGAGCTTGAAGGATGCCAGCCTTGTTGGCATCTAGGCAAAAATAATATTTGCAAATGCATATGACTTGATTAGGCTGAAACAAACCTGGCCTTCCGGACCGGGCAAAGAGGAGGAGAGCCAAGATGACAGCCAACCAGACGCTGGCGGATTTCGCGTCGGCAATCGCCACGGGCGCGGTCCAGATCGTCGACCTCACCGCACCGCTGGGGCCAGATACGCCGGTCCTGTACCTGCCGCCGGACTTCGCCAGGAACACGCCGAAGTTCAAGATGCACGAGATCTCGCGCTATGATGCCAACGGTCCGTGGTGGGCCTGGGGCTGGATGGAGCTCGGCGAGCACACCGGCACCCATTTCGATGCCCCGGTGCATTGGATCTCCGGCAAGGATGTCGCCCAGGGCACCACCGACACGGTGTCGCCGCAGTCATTCGTAGCACCTTGCGTCGTTATCGACTGTTCAAAGGAGGTCGCCGGCAATCCGGACTTCCTGCTGACCGCCGATGGCGTAAAGGCCTGGGAGGCGGTGCACGGTCAAATACCGCGTGGCGCCTGGGTGCTGATGCGCTCGGACTGGTATCCGCGCAACACTTCGTCCGAGGCCTTTCTGAACGCAGACGACAATGGCCCGCATACGCCCGGGCCGAGCGTCGACTGCGTTCGTCTGCTTGTCGAGCGCGGCGTGCTCGGTTTCGGCAACGAATGCGTCGGCACCGATGCCGGCAGCGCGGTGGCGATGGATCCGCCGTTCCCCGCGCACAGCTTGCTGCTCGAAGTCGGCAGCTACGGCCTCGCCAGCCTGTGCAACCTCGACAAGCTGCCGGCCACCGGTGCCGTTCTGGTCGTGGCGCCGCTCAAGATTGTCGGCGGCACTGGCAGCCCGGTGCGCGCCTTCGCGCTCGCGCCACGCGCCTGATCGAGCCTCAGTGGGGACTGCGGCGGCTCCCACCGCCGCTGTCGCCTCGAGATGGATGGGTACCAGCCATCACGAGGCGTAGGGCCGGGTTGCCTTGTGGCGCCCGGCCTTTTCATTTGATGCCAGGTGAGACGCTCTGGACGGTTGCCGGATAATCGGCTTCATGGCAATCCGGACAGCGTCGAACTCCATCGAGCCGAACGGGTAGCAATGGTCACGAAATACTTCACCGGGTCGTTCAGGGAAGCTGGAGATGGCAACCGTCTGCCCAGCCTCGGCGAAATCGGGCTCAACCGCTTTGCCCCGCACCTCATCAACCGCCTGTCGGCAAGCTACAACGCCAACCTGCAGGAACGGCTGCGCCCGCTCGACCTGACCACGCCGAAGATGCGGGCGATCGCCCTTCTGACGATCTCGCCCGGGCTTACCGTCAACGAGCTGTCATTCCTCGCGGTTGTCGAACAGTCGACGATGAGCCGTACGCTCGACGCGCTGGAGGAGCAGGGCTTTGTCCGGCGCCAGTCGCGCGCTGACGACATGCGCGTGCGCGAAGTGCACATCACCGACGCCGGCCGCGATGTCTTCCAGCAGTTCTGGCCGGTGCTGTTCGGCATCTTCTCGCAGCTGTTCGAGGGCATCGAGCCCGACGAATACGACGCTTTCATCGTCACGCTGCACAAGGTCCTGCGCAACATCGACCGGATCGGCGGCGGCGGTGACGCAACGGTCAAGAACGGCGACGGAAAGGCCGACGCCGAGACTTAAGCTACGGCGCGAGCGCGTCAGACGAAGCTGCGGACCGTCGCCAATGCGCCGTCGAGCGACTTGCCGGCCTCGTCCTGCAACGCCGCCTGCACGAGGCGCTTGAGCCAGGTTCCGCCATCCTCACGCCCCTTGAGCAGGGGCACTGCCGACAGCACCTTGTCGAACTTGCCCTGGCCGCGGCTGTGGGTGTCGGAATAGCCCTTCACCAGCCGACGGCTGCCGACCACCGCTGACGCCAGCTCATAATTGGCGGGCAGCAGGGATGACGCCATTTCCAGCCAGCTTGCGATATGCGCCATCTCGCGCTTGTGGCGCAGCATGGTGCGGCGTATCGGCTTCAGGCTGGAGAGCGCATAGAGGGCCAAAAACCAGCCGACGGTACCGGTGCGCACGCGCCGGCCCTTGCTGAACAGGCGCTCCAGCAACTTGAGCAGCGCCGGGCGGTTCTCGATGAACTGGCCGAGGGACGCCGGCATCGTGCCGACAACCTCCTCGGCGCGCGGGTGCATGTATTCGGTGGTGTAGACGAGTTGCTCGCCGGTAGCGCCGATCTCCTTGCGGACGCGTTCGAACCGCGTCGCGCGCGTCTTGAGGTCGGCGACCCGCACGACATCGTCATAGGCCATGGCGATGGCGAGATATTTGGCGATCTCCTGGCTGAAGCCGAAGTTCCTCGTTTCGCCGCCGGCGTTTCGGTCAAGCGTGAGCAGGCGCGACGCGGTGTCGAGATACTCCTCGGCATAACGCGGGTCCTGGAAGTCGACGAGCTTCTTCGCGCCGGCATAAAGCATCGGCGCCAGCACTGGCGGGAACTCGGAATGGATGCGGTCGAGCAGCCGGTCGAGCTTTGGATGGCCGACCGACAAAGGTGCGTCCGGCAGCAGCTTTTCAGGCTTCCTGGCCAGTTTATCAGGCGTGCCGTCGCGGGCTCTGTCGAATGCGGCGCCAAAGGCACGCAGGCTGGCCTCGACGCCCTTGCCGCCGGCGCGCACCGCAGCCTCGAAGGCCTGGCGCGTGAACGGCAGGACATTGGCGCCGGCCAAGGCGCCGAACATCGCCGACGAGATGACGCTGCCATTCTTTTCGGCCAGCGTCTGCATGTCGAAGACAATAGTCTTCCTGGCCGCGACGCCGAAAGCATCGGCGACGGCGAGCGGATCGCCGGTGCCGTCGCCCGGCACTTCCTTTTCGCCGACCGCATAGGATCGATGCGTCGAGGCGATCAGCGTCGTCTTGTCCGGCGTGACCAGTCCACGCAGCATCGAGCGGCCGGCTTCCATGAATTCGGCTGCCAGCACGACATCGACGTCGCCGGGCGTCGGCATCAGTGACAGCACCGGCATCTGGCCGTCCTTCGGCTTGAGCATCTCGACATAATAGATCGTGGCACCGGTGCGCTGGGCAACACCGGGCACCGAGGTCGACTGGGCGACCCAGCCCTCGGCCTCGGCGAGCGCCACCACCCAGTCGGCGAGCACGCCGCCGCCTTGCCCGCCCATGGCGAGGATGGCAATCGAGATCGGCTTGTCGTCGGCGGCTATGGTGGTCATCGGACTGCTCATGTCGTTCACCCGAAGACCACGCGCCTGGCTTCGCGGCGGCGCTGCAGGAAGCCGATGACGGCGTTGCGCAGTCTGGCTGCTAAACGGTCGCGCCGGGTGGGGTTGTAGATGATGTCGGCGCGATAGAAGGACGGGCACAGCACTGCCGCCTCCGAGACCTCGCCGCAATTGCCACAGCCGACGCAAGTGTTGTCGATCGCCACCACCGGATCGTCGCGCAGCGGGTCGTCGGTATGCTTGAGCGACAGCGACGGACAGCCTGACAGGCGGATGCAGGCATGATCGCCGGTGCAGGTGTCCTCGTCGACGCCGAAGCGTTCGCGCACCATGCGCTGGCCCGACTTGACAGCCTTGGAGAATAGCGGCTTCTCGCGCCGCTGACGGTTGAGCATGCATTCAGAGGAGGCGACGATGATCTTCGGCCCTTCCTCCTTCGAGGTCAGCGCCTCCTTCAGCGTGTCGCGCATCTTCGCCACATCATAGGTGCGGTCGATCTGGCGCACCCATTTGGCGCCGATGCCCTTTACCGCCTTGACGATCGAGTTGTTGGTCGAGCGCTCCGGATTGTCGGCGCGTGACGACAATATGTCCTGCCCGCCGGTCGCCGACGAATAGTAGTTGTCGACGACCATGATGACGCCGTCATGCTTGTTGTAGACGGCGTTGCCGACCGAGGTGGTGAGCCCGTTGTGCCAGAAGCCGCCATCGCCCATCACCGAGATGGCGCGCTTGCCGGCGTCGACATTGAAGGCCGAGGCAGAGGCCGGCCCGAGGCCGTAGCCCATGGTGGAGCCGCCGATGTTGAACGGCGGCAGGATGGAAAACAGGTGGCAGCCGATGTCGGCCGAGACGTGGTGTTCGCCGAGCTCCTGCTCGACGAGCTTCATGGCGGCGAAGATCGGCCGTTCCGGACAGCCGGTGCAGAAGCCAGCGGGGCGCGCGGGCACGACGGCGTTAAGCGCCTTGACCTTCGGATCGGCAAGCACCGCATCGGCGCTGGGCAACGGCGGGCGGTTGCCGAGAAGGGCTACGGCATGCTCCTCGAGAAACGCCTGGATGCCGTTCATCAGCACGGCCGCCGTATAGTCGCCGCGGATCGGCAGCACACCCTTGCCGGCGAGCCTGGTGTTGATGTCGCGCCGGCGCAGGATCGAGTTCACCGCCTGCTCGAGATAGTCGGGGTGCCCTTCCTCTACCATCAGCACGGCGCGCTTGCCGGCGCAGAATGCCGACACCTCGTCGTCGATCAGCGGATAGGTGACGTTGAGCACATAGAGCGGGATTGCTGTGTTGCCGTAGGCGTCGGCGAGCCCCAGCAGTTGCAGCGCCCGCATCACCGAATTGTACATGCCGCCTTGCAGGATGATGCCGACATCACCCGCGTCGGGGCCGAACCATTCGTTCAACTTGCGGCTCTTGATGAAATCGATGGCCGCCGGCCAGCGTTTCTCGATCTTCTCGCGGTCATGCACGGTGATCGACACCGGCGGCAGCACGATGCGGTCGAGATCGCGCACCGGATTCTCCAGCGCCTCCTTGATCGTGAATTCGGGACGCTTGTTGTCCTTGGCGACGAACTGGCCATGCACGTGGCAGGCGCGGATGCGCACCTGCATCATCACAGGCGTGTTGGACGCTTCCGACAGCTCGAAACCGTCTTCGACCGATTTGACGATCGATTCGAGATTGGGGCGCGGGTCGAGCAGCCACATCTGCGACTTCATAGCGAAGGCATGGCTGCGTTCCTGCGGGATCGACGAGCCCTCGCCATAGTCCTCGCCGAGGATGATCAGCGCGCCGCCCTTGACGCCGCTCGACGCCAGGTTGGTCAGCGCATCGCAGGCCACATTGGTGCCGGCGGTCGATTTCCAGGTCACCGCGCCACGCAGCGGGTACATCACCGAGGCGGACAGCATGGCGGCCGCAGCGGCTTCGGAAGCGGAAGACTCGAAATGCACGCCGAGCTCGTCGAGCACCGGCTTGGCATCGGCGAGAACGTCCATCAGATGCGAGATCGGCGAACCTTGGTAGCCGCCGACATAAGAGACGCCGGACTGCAGCAGCGCCTTGGTGATGGCGAGGATGCCCTCGCCGCGAAAGAGATCGCCCTCACCGAGCTTGAGGTCTTCGACCTCCCGCGCAAAAGACCGTTCCGCCATGTCGACCCTCCCAGGCGTGGCAAGACCGCTGCCACCATGGCTCGACGCCCCTCAGGGCCGCCAGGCTTGCCGGGCGTCGAGCTGCATATCTATGAAAATGCATATTCATGAAAATGCATGGATCTGTCAATCGCTGCGGGGTGGATCAAAGGGTCGAAAGATTAAGCAGTCGAACGAGTAGCGATCTTCCTTGATCGATACGTGTGATGCATGTCTGTGCATATATAAAACGATCGCCCAGCGTCACGGCGTGCGACTGCAACGCCAAAAGCTCCGCTTAGCTGGCTGGCCGATGCCAGCGCAGCGACATGCAGGATAGGCCGGCGTCGATCTTGCCGATCTCGGTCGTCTTGAGCGACACCACATTGTAGCCGAGCCGGTCGAGCATCTCGATTGTGCGTGGATAGTCGGAACCCACCATCACCACGCCGTTGACACGCAGCGCGTTGGCGGCTGGCTCCTCACCTGCCGGGATGGTGACTTGCCGGAAGCCATCGAACACACCAGAACGGCCGAGCCTTTCGGTGGTCAGCATCGTCTCTTCGTCGAGCAGCGAGCAGTCGGTTTTGAAATGCAACACGCCTTCCGGGGTCTGCACGATCTCGCCCTTGCGTCCGAGGCGGTCGAGGCTGGCGACGAGGCCTTCGGCACCGGCGCGGTCGGTGCGGGCCGACAGCCCGATCATCACGCTCCGGGGCGTGGTCAGCACGTCGCCACCGTCAGCGAAGCCTGATGACGGCAGGTCGAGCACGGTGCTGAACATCGCCTTCAGTGTCGGGGCGATTTCTGCGGTTTCCCCGACCCGGGTCTCGGCGCCGGGCCGGAGCAGGATCGCACCCTCAGGGAAAACCAGTGCGGGGTCCTCGACGAAGATCGAGTCGGGGAAGTTATCCAGCGCCGGCAGCACCGTGACCTCGACGCCCGCCGCCTGCATGGCTGTGATGTAGGCCGCGTGCTCCGCCTTGACGCCATCATAGGTCGGGTTGCCACGATCGTCGGCGCGCAGGCCGTTGACCACCGAGCGCGCCGGCTCGCGCACGATCGCCGCGTTGAATTCGTAGACGGCTGGCTTCGATGTCATGCGGCGTGCTCATCTTGCTGGTTTGGATTGACGGCAGCCTGCCCGAAACCATCTGGCATGTCGACGGGCAGGACATGGGCCAGGGTTGCGGATGCGTCACTGCCCGCGTGCGCGTCGAAACTCGCTCGGCGACTGGCCTGAAATGCGGTGGAAGTCGCGGCTGAAATGATAGGGATCGGCATAGCCTGAGCTCAAGGCCACCGCCGAGATCTTGGCATCGGAGGAGGTCAAAAGCCGCTTGGCGAAGTTCATGCGTTCGTGGCGCATCCAGTCCATCGGCGTGGTGCCGGTCTTCTGGCGGAACTGGCGGTGCAGCTGTGAGGCGCTGAGGCTGGAAATGTCCGCCATGTCCTCGATTTGCCAGTTGCGGGCGATGTCGGCCCTCAGCGCCCGCATCAGCCGCTGGATGCGCTCGCTGCTGTCTTCCTCCTGCTCGCCGCGTTCGGCGACCAGCAGCGCGATCAGCTGGCCGACAATGGCGCTCGACAGCGCGTCGGTGGTCTGGCTGCGATGGCCGAGCGTGCCGATCGCCTGCTCGAACAGCGGCTCGGCGGTGACAGATCCCGAAAAGACCGGCGACTGGCCGACACGCAGGAAGGCGAACACCGCGTCGAGGCCGTGGCCGTCGATACTCATCCAGAAATAGTGCCAATGGTCGGCCTCGGCGTGGCAGCCATGGGCATATTGCATCGCCGTATCGAGCCAGACGACGCTTCCGGCTCCGGCGGCGAAGCGCTGACCGGCGATCTCGATCAGGCCGCGGCCTGAGATGGTCAGGATCAGCGTGTGGTGGTGGAAGCGCCGCGTCACCAGCCCGTCGTTTTCGGTGAAGTGCGTGCGCCCGGCGACCAGGATCTTGTAGGGATAGGCCTCGGCGTGCCGCCCAGGTGTGTGGAACAGGATCTCGTCGCGGTGGTCTTTGGTCATTTTTGCGCAGGCCGGTAAGCTCGTCCGTTGCCAGCGTTGTAATGGCATGTCGCCGACGATGCGAGTTTTATCCATCAAGGCGCGACTGGGGTGCATTCATATCGGCGCCGTTGGCGCTAGCCTATGACGACAGCTGCCGCATCGTGGCGGCAATCCAGTTGGAGCGACAAGATGGCGACCGCTACCCCAAAGGCAAGCGTATCAGGCACGGCATTCGAGCCGCTGTCGCGCGCCTTCGCCCAGAACCCCTATCCGGCCTATGCGGCGCTGCGCGACAAGGGGGAGCCGCAGTTCTTCCCTGACTTCGACATGTGGCTGGTCGCCGGCTTCGACGACGTCGCCGGCATCGCCCGCGACAACTCGATGGTGCGTTCGCCCGAATTCTTCATGTCCGAAGAAGAGATCACTGAGCAGAAGCGCCGGCAGAACTGGCTCGACATGCCACACCATCAGCGCTTCGTGCAGTTCTCCATGCTCGACAGCGACGGCGACGTTCACGACCGGCTGCGCAAGCAGGTGTTCCGCGAGTTCACGCCTGTTTTCATCGCCCGGCAGCGTGGCATGATCCAGAGTTTCGTCGACAAGTTGGTGGACGGCCTGATCGGCAAGGGCGAGATCGATTTCGTCGAGGACCTCGCCGCCCAGGTGCCGGGCCACATTATCGGCCGCGTGCTTGGCGTGCCTGATGAGGATTGCCCGCAGCTGCGCGTCTGGTCGGAACGGGTTGTCCAGTTCTTTGACATCAATCGCTCCGACGAGCGCAAGGCATTGGCCGAGCAGGCGACGACCGAATTCTACCATTACCTGCTCAAGCTGATGGCCGAGCGCCGCACCGCACCGCAGGAAGACCTGCTCACCCGGCTAATGGCGGCGCAGGATGCCGGTCTCCTCAATGAAGACGAGCTGGTCTCGACGTGCATGCTGATCCTGATGGCCGGCCACGGCTCGACCATCGACGTGCTCGCCTCCGGCATGCATGCGCTGCTGCGCTTTCCCGACCAGATGGAGCGTCTGCGGCAGGATCCGGGCCTGATCCACACAGCGATCCAGGAGATGTTCCGCTTCGAATCGCCGCTGCCCTTCTTCCACCGTTACTCGACCACCGACTGCATGGTCGGCGGCAAGGCGTTCCCGCGCGGCACCAAATTCGGCCTGCTCTATGGCGCCGCCAACCGCGACCCGGCAGCCTTCGGCGAAGACGCCGGCAGCTTCGATGTCGGCCGCAACCCCAACCGTCACCTCGCTTTCGGCGGCGGCGCCCATTTCTGCCTCGGCAACCATCTGGCGCGCCTCGACATGGAGGTGATCTTCACCACGCTGATCAAGCGGCTGAAGTCGATTTCGCTCGCCGAAGCCGAGCCCCAATACAAGCCCGGCCTGTCCGTGCGTGGCCCCAAGGCGCTGCGCCTGACGCTGACCCCGGCCTGATCCAGGAGAACAACATGTATCGCGTAACCTTCGTCGACGCCGACGGTCTGGCAACCGAACTCACGGCCAATGAAGGCCAGAGCGTCATGTCGGTGGCCGTTGCCAACGGCATCGACCAGATCCTCGCCGAATGCGGCGGTTCCTGCGCCTGCGGCACCTGCCACTGCTATGTCGACGAGAGCTGGACCGAAAAGCTGCCTGCAGCAGACGATTCCGAGCAGGGCATGATCGAATGCCTGATGAACCCGACGGAGCGGAGCCGGCTTACCTGCCAGCTCAAGATGTCAGCCGCCCTCGACGGCCTCGTCGTGCACCTGCCGCGCGAGCAATATTGAGCGTGGCCGCCACGGCCCAAAGGCGCTATCTCTAGGCTTCCCGGTAACAGGAGGCTCTGATGACGCTGCAACTGACGGGCATTCACCACCTCACCGCCATTACTGCGGATGCGCCTGGTAACCTGCGCTTCTACACAGGGACGCTGGGCATGCGGCTGGTCAAGAAGACGGTCAACCAGGACGACACCAGCGCCTACCACCTGTTTTATGCCGACGGAAAGGCAAGCCCGGGCTCGGACCTGACCTTCTTCGACTGGCCGGTGGGGCGTGAGAAGCGCGGCACCCACAGCATCTGCCGCACCGGCCTGCGCGTCGCCGGCGAAACGTCGCTCGACTGGTGGCGCGAGCACCTTGCAGCCAAGGGCATCGACGCCTCGGAGACAACGGACATTGGCGGCTACAAGTCGGTCGACTTCGAAGATCCCGAGGGTCAGCGCCTGCGGCTGGTCGACGACGGCGGCAAGGGACCGGCCAACGAGTGGTCGGCAAGTACAATTCCATCAGAGCACCAGATCAGGGGCCTCGGGCCGATCACCATCAGCGTGCCCGACCTCGCCAACACCGAGCTGGTGCTGACTAGGGTGATGAATCTGCGCAAGCTGCTCGATTTTCCCTCGCCCGATGGCGAAGGCCATGTCCATACCTACGAAATGGGTGAGGGCGGGCCTGCGGCCGAGTTGCACGTCACCGTCCAGCCAAAACTCAATCCGGCGATGCAAGGTGCAGGCGGCGTCCATCACGTCGCCTTCCGCACACCAGACGTCGAGCAGATCCACGAATGGACAGCGCGGCTGCAGGAGTTTCGGCTGCCGTCGAGTGGCGAGGTCGAGCGTTACTATTTCCGTTCGCTCTATTTCCGCGAGCCCGCCGGCGTGCTGTTCGAGATCGCTACCGACGGCCCGGGTTTCGCCGTCGATGAGCCGATGGAGACGCTCGGCGAACGCTTGTCGCTGCCGCCGTTCCTCGAGGACAGGCGGGCGTCGATCGAGGCCAGGCTCAAGCCTCTGGTATGACCCGGCAAGGCGCGCCGTTAGAGATTGCGAGCGGCCAGCCAGTCTCTGACGATCTCGATATCGGCCGCCTCGAAAGCGTGGCCTGAGGATATGGTGCGGGCATCGACCTCGGCGCCGGCGTCGCGCAGCAGGTCGGCGAGTTCGGGGCCGAAGCTGCTGAACACGTCGACGTCGCCCGCGATCGACAGCACCTCGGTATTCGACAGGTCGGCCGCCGGCGGTTGTTCCAGCACCATCGCTGCGCGCAGCAGCGCCGCCCGCCTGATGGCGCCAGGATGCAACAGCATGGCGGCAGCCAGCATGTTGGCGCCGTTGGAGTGCCCAAGAAACACTAGCTTTGCCGGATCGAGCCGGTAAGCCTCGATGGCTCCCTCCACGAAGGCGACCAGCGCCTTGGCCTCCGACCTGATGTCGGCCTGGTCGAATTTGTTGGCCGAGAAGCGGCGAAACCAGCGTGGTGCGCCTTCGTCGGTGGCGCGGCCACGCAGTGCCAGCAGGGTGGCATTCGGCGCGGCCTTGGCGGCGAAGGCGAGAAGGCTGGTCTCGTTGCCGCCCGAGCCGTGCAGCAGCACGATCGTCGTGCCATCTGCATTTTCGGGCGTATAGAAGCGGTGCACGAAAGGCAGTTCGCGATAGATGACGCGCTCCTCGCCCGGCCAGGCGAATTGCGGCAGCATCGTCTTCAGCTCATCGATCTTGTCGGCGCGGTCGGGCGGCACGAACAGATGCGTGCCGAGTTCGTCCAGGGCTTCGTCCACCGCCATTCCGGGCGCATCGGTCGCCAGCTCGATCAGCGTGCCGCCCGGTTCGCGCACATAGAGCGAGTAGAAATACTTGCGGTCATGCACGTTGGTGATCGAGGAATTGCTGGAGCCCAATTCGCCATGCACCCGTTCGACCTCGGCGACGTCTTGGGCACGGAAGGCGATGTGGTCGATGGTGCCGGTACCCGGCGCGCTCGACCAGAAACCCTTGGCGTCGCGGATATCGACAACGTCGCCGGAGTCGGAAATCAGCCGGCGGATGAACTCGGTGCTCGTCTGGGGCCGATAGCCAAAATGCTTGGCAATGAAACTTTCGGTCAGCTCGGGCACCTCGGTCATGATGGTGGCGCCGCGGATGCGGCGGATGGCGTGCTCGACCGGAACGCTCGAACCGTCCCAATCCACCGGGGCCGGGAAGCCTGCCACCCCGACCAACTTGACGATCACTCCGTCGGGGTCTTTCAGCCTGAGCGTCGGCTCGCCCATCTCTTCCATCGGGCCCGAAATCTCGATGTGATGCGACAGCGCCCGCGTCAGCCAGAACCCTATGCTGGCCGGATCGATGGCGAGCGATATCTCGCTCGCCTGGCCGTGGCCGATGCGGCCGGGTCCGCCGTCCTCCCAGACGAGGAAGGTGATCAACGTTCCCGGCTTGGCTGCGCCATCGCCATAGAACAGGTGAAGCTGGGTCGCGTCTTCATAACCGCCGGTCTGCTTGACCAGCCGGAGCCCGAGGAAACCGACATAGAAGTCGACATTGGCCTGCACCTTGCGGGTGATGAGCGTGATGTGATGGATGCCTGCGCCCATGATGCACCTCCGGCCGATTTGCTTTCGGCCGACATTCCCTCAGCCGGGCAGTCGGTGCAACCGATGTTCGATTGGCCAAAAAGAAAGGCCCCGACAAGCGGGGCCAGTCGATCTGGTCTTGCGGGCCTCAGGCCGACAGCGCCTTGGTCTCGCGGCGCCTGACATGGAGCACATGCTCGGTGTAGCCGCTCGGCTGCGTGCGTCCTGTGAACACCAGGTCTTCGGCCGCCTTGAACGCCGGGCTGTCGAAGTTTGGCGCCAATGGAGCGTAGCCTTCAGTTTCGGCATTCTGCCGGTCGACGACAGCTGCCATGCGCCGCATCGTTTCGCGCACCTCTGTTTCGCCGACGATGCCGTGGCGCAGCCAGTTGGCGACGTGCTGGGAGGAGATGCGCAAGGTGGCGCGGTCTTCCATCAGCCTTACATCGTCGAGGTCGGGTACGGTCGACACGCCAACGCCCTGGCCGACCCAACGCACGACATAACCGAGCAGGCCCTGCAGGTTGTTTTCGAGCTCTGCCTTGACCTCGTCTGCGCTGTAGCTGCGGGGCGCCAACGGAATGGTCAAAAGGTCGGTCAGCGAGGCATGCTCCTTGCCGCGCAGTTCGTCCTGGACGGCTTCGACGTCGACGAGGTGATAATGCATGGCATGCAGCACGGCTGCCGTCGGTGTCGGCACCCAGGCGGTGCTGGCACCGGCCAGCGGATGGGCGATCTTCTTGTCGAGCAGGCCGGCCATCTGGTCGGGGGCCGCCCACATGCCCTTGCCGATCTGGGCGCGGCCGGGAAGGTTGCGGGCAATGCCGACATCGACATTGTTCGCCTCATAGGCCTTCAGCCAGGTGGCGCTTGCCATCTCGGCCTTACGCATCATCGGGCCGGCTTCCATCGAGGTGTGGATCTCGTCGCCGGTGCGGTCGAGGAAGCCGGTGTTGATGAACACCGTGCGGTCGCGCACCTTGGACATGCAGGCGGCGAGGTTGACTGATGTGCGGCGCTCCTCGTCCATGACGCCGATCTTCATCGTGTATTTGGGCAGGCCGACGAGCTCCTCGATGCGCTTGAACAACAGGTCGGAGAGGCCGACCTCGTCGGGGCCGTGCATTTTCGGCTTCACGACATAGACCGAACCGGTGCGGCTGTTGCGTATGGCATTTTCGCCGCGGATGTCTTGTGCCGCACTGGCAACGGTGATCGCCGCGTCGAGGATTGCCTCGGGCACCGGCTTGCCGGCCGCGTCGAGCACGGCGTCTGTGAACATGTGGTGGCCGACATTGCGCACCAGCATTGTCGAACGGCCATGCAGCACAAGCGTGCCGCCGCCGGGTGCGGTGAAGACCCGGTCTTCGACCAGCTTGCGGGTGACGGTCTTGCCGTCCCGGACAAATTCCGAGCTCAGGCTGCCGTCCATCAGGCGCTGCCAGTTGCGGTAGACGACAATCTTGTCTTCGGCGTCGACGGATGAAACCGCATCCTCGAGATCCATGATGATCGAGATCGCCGCCTCGATGACCACGTCTGATATGCCGGCGGCGTCGAGCGCGCCGACCTGATGCTCGCGGTCGAGCACCAGCTCCATATGCAGGCCGTTATTGACCAGGAGCACGCTTCTCGGCTCATGGCGCGGGCCGGTGAAGCCGGCAAACTGGCTGGGCGAACGAAGGCAGATCTTCTTGCCGTCGGCCAAGGTCACCTGCAGCTTGCCGCGCTCGACGATGTAGCCGACAGCGTCGGCATGGCGGCCGGCAGCCAGCGGCACGACCTGATCGAGGAATTCGCGGACACGGGCGATGACCAGCCTGGCACGGGCCGGGTTGAACGCCTTGCTCTTTTCGGCGCCACCGGTCGCGGGAATGGCATCGGTGCCGTAGAGCGCGTCATAGAGCGAACCCCAGCGCGCATTGGCGGCATTCAGCGCGTAGCGGGCATTGGACAGCGGCACCACCAGCTGGGGGCCGGCAATGGTGCCGATCTCGGCGTCGACGTTCTTGGTCGCCACCTGGTAGGCGTCGGCGGCAGGTGCCGGCACCAGATAGCCGATGTCACGCAGGAATTGCTCGTAGGCGGTGCCGTCATGCGGCTTGCCCTTGTGCTCCAGATGCCAGGCATCGATCTTCCCCTGCAGTTCGTCGCGAATGGCGAGCAACTCGTGATGCCGGGGCGCGAGGTCGCGAATGATATCCGAAAGCCCGCTCCAGAACGCCGTGGGTTCAAGCCGGGCGCCGGGCAGCACCTCCTGCTCGACGAAGGCGCGCAGCGCCGGGTGGACTGAAAGGCCGGCGACGCTTTCATAGGTCTGGGTCATGGGATGGCTCCTTCGATACGCGCGAGGCGCGGCAATTTCGTAGAATGCTGATGACAGTGATTGTATCCATTGACAAGCATTTTTTGATACAAGATAGTATCCAAGTGCTTGGGTCGCCAGGCTGGCCGCTGTCCAACGCGCCCAGACGGCTGCTGCGCACCATTTTTTCCGGCGAGGCGTCAGCATGATCGGCATCATCAAGAGTTCATTGCCGGACGGCCGCAGCCTCACTGCTGTCGAGGCGCTGCAGGCCGCCGCGAAGCTGGGGCTGCAGGGGCTGTTGTTCAACTCACTCTTCGACGTCAGCCCGACGCTCGATCCGGCAGAATTGGCCGCTGCCCGGGCCGAGGCGAACCGCTTGGGCCTGGAAATCTCGTCGATGCTCGGCATCGTCAATCCGGCGCTGCCCGCCCGCAGCCGGCCGATCGTCGACGCCGGCGGTGGCGACATGCAGGCAGGTATCGAGAGACTGGTCGATCTCGCCGCCGGCATCGACATCCGCGACATGTTCTTCATCATCGGCATGATCGAGGACCGCTTCGAGGCCGATGTGAGCTGGCAGGCCCAGCTCGACGGCGTAGCTGAGCTGCTTGGCCGCTGCGCCCCGGCCCTGCGCCGGAATGGCTCGAAGCTGCTGCTCAAAACGCATGAGGAAATAGCAACATCAGAGATCGTGGCGCTGGTCGAAAGGATCGGGACCGATGTGCTCGGTGTGGCCTTCGACCCGGTCAACGTGCTCTGCCGGCTGGAGGATCCTGTCGCGGCGGCCCGGCGTGTCGCGCCATACGCTACTCAGCTTTATGTCGATGATGCCGTCATGCGCTTCCAGGAGAACGGTATCCGACGCTTCCTGGCACCGCTCGGCGAAGGTTTTGTCGACTGGAATGGTATCAGGCCGCTGCTGCCCGACGCGAAAGTCTGGATCGAGATGCATGCCGGCCAGTTCGCCATGCCGGTGTTCGACCGGCACTGGCTCAACAACCAGCCGCCGGTTGCCGTCGGAGAATTTGCCTCGGTGCTGGCGATGGCAGCGAAGTTTGGAACGCGCCAGGTGCCGTGGGACCAGGCGGCGCCTGTCGCGCGGCTGACAAAGGCATTGCGTAGAGGCCTGCCATAGTCCTTTCGCCGAATTATTGGATACGATTTTCACAGTGAACCGAATATGAGGCGCCGGGCTTATGCCGCGACGTCGGACGTCAAAACACAGTCATTCGCGCGGGAAGCGACCGCGCACCCAAGGAGGCCTTCATGCGTTACCCTCGCGACATGCGCGGCTACGGCGAGAACCCGCCCCATGCCAACTGGCCGGGCGGCGCCTACGTTGCCGTGCAGTTAGTGCTCAACTACGAGGAAGGCGGCGAAAACAACATACTGCATGGCGATGCCGCCAGCGAGGCCTTCCTGTCGGAAATCCCGGGTGCTGCGCAGTGGCCGGGCCAGCGCCACTGGAACATGGAGTCGGTCTACGAATATGGCGCCCGCGCCGGATTCTGGCGGCTGCATCGCCTGTTCACCGACCTCGACGTGCCGGTCACTGTCTATGGCGTCGCAACCGCGCTGATGCGCGCACCTGAACAGTTGCGCGCCATGCAGCAGGCCGATTGGGAAATCGCCAGCCATGGCTACAAATGGGTCGAGCACAAGGACATGCCGGCCGATGAGGAGCGTGCCCAGATAAAGGAAGCGATCCGCCTGCACGCGCTGGCCACCGGCGAGCGCCCCACCGGCTGGTACACCGGCCGCTGCTCGGTCAACACCGTTGACCTGGTCTCCGAGGAGGGCGGCTTCGCCTATGTCTCCGATACCTATGACGACGACCTGCCCTACTGGCGCGAGCACCAGAGCCGCGCGCAACTGATCATCCCCTACACGCTCGAAGCCAATGACATGCGCTTCGGCACGCCGAACGGCTTCAATTCGGGCGACCAGTTCTTCGCCTATCTCAAGGACACCTTCGACTATCTCTATGCCGAAGGTGCAGCCGGGCGGCCGAAGATGTTCTCCATCGGCCTGCATTGTCGCCTCGTCGGCCGGGCCGGCCGCATCGCGGCGCTCAAGCGCTTCATCGAACATGTACAGAGCCACGACAAGGTCTGGATCGCCCGCCGCATCGACATTGCCCGGCATTGGGCAAAGGAACATCCCCACGTGAAGCCGAAGCTGGTGCCGTCGAAGATGGACAAGGTTGGGTTTGTCGAGACCTTCGGTCAGTGCTTCCGCAATGGAGAAGTGCTGGCCGAACGCGCCTTCGATGGCGAGCTGGCGCCTGTCAATGATAGCCCCTATGGCCTGTTCTTTGCACTGCGTACCCAGTTCCGTGCTGCCGACGAGGCCGAGAAATTCGAGGTGGTGAAGGCCTACACGCCACTCGATCCGCGCATCAAGGCCGCAAGGATTGTCGCCGACGAGAAGGACGCAGAGAGCCTCGACGCCATGACCGCCGGCCAGCAGCAGTTGCTGCTGGAACTGCTCGGCGCCTATGAGGAAAAATTTGGCTTCGGCGCCATCTTTGTCGTGCGCAACTACACCACCGCATCCCTACTGGCTTCGCTGGGCGCGCGGATCGAGACGGACCGCGACACCGAACTGGCCGTCACCTATGGCGAGGTCGAGCGGCTGGCGGAGATCCAGGTCGAGGCACGGTTCTCGGCCTAAGGATCTATGGCGAACACGTCGCTCGAGACCCGCAAGTGGTTTTCGAGCGACGCGTCAAGAATGCCGATTTGCCTCAGGCGTAACGTGACAGGATTTCGCTGAGGTTGCGCTTGGTGCGCTTGGTCTGGCCGATATTGGCCTGCTCGAACACCTGCTGCAGATGCTCGATGATCGCGTCGGCGCTGGCCTTGGGATCGCGGGCCCTGAGCGCCTGCAGAATCGCCACATGTTCGTCGACGCTGCAGTCGGTTTCCTGATGCGTGCTGTGCTGGGCGAGGATCAGCGACGTCCGCGAGATCAGCGATTTGAGGAAACCGGCGAGCACCTCGTTGCCGGCCATCTGTGCGGCGAGTAGATGAAACTCGCCCGAGGCGACGATCGCCGCCGTATGGTCGCCGGCGTGGCGGATGCTGTGTTCCTTTTCCAGATGCTGTTCCAGCATTGCGATCTGCTTGTCGGTGACGACGGTCGCCAGCTTGGAAAAGATCTCGCGTTCGATGGCATTGCGCGCCTCGAACACCTGGCGCGCCTCGTCGGGTGTCGTGCTGGCAACGAAGGCGCCGCGATTCTGCCGGAACTCGACCAGTGATTCGGTGTGCAGGCGGTTGAGCGCGGCGCGCACGATGGTGCGGCTGACAGAAAACAGCGCGCCGATCGATTCTTCGCTGAGCTTTGTGCCGGGTGTCAGTTCACGCGCCAGAATGGCCCTGAACAGAGCTTGATAGATCGCATCGATCTTCGATCCGGCTTTCTCGTCGAGATCAGTATTCGCAGCTTTCGCCATTCCCTCACCAGCCAGAGTTGTACAGGCAGCGCGCAACAATGCTACGTCTCAGATGCATCGGCGCACGGCGGAAGACAAGAGGAATGCAAGCCTTGCTTCGTTATTCGTTTTATATTAGCCGGTGTCGTACGACGCAGCGGGCGTGCCATTGCCGCCGAATTCCCTCCGCTGCAAGCCAGCGCAGGCGCCTTGTTTATATTGCGGCCACTCTAGCACATGTTTTCTAATACAATAGCGAAAACTATTGCGCGCAATCGTAAGGACTTTTGAATACGATTTGAAAATGAGCTGATTTTCGTCTGATCGGCAGTCGCTCAGCTCCCGCCACTCCGGCGCTGCAGTTGGGGTGCTGGCTGGCCCAGTGCCTGCTTCAGGAAGGGCGACAGGCCGAAGGTTTCGGTCGCAGGCGCGGGTGCATCCGCCGCAGCCGGCAGTGGGTCTGCCGCCAGGCGTAGCGCCTTGCCGATGGCGATGCGGTGAGGGTCGACAACCGGCACTTCCGCAGCCGCGATGACCTCGGCCAAAACAGGGATCAGCCCGGCGCCGCCCAAGACGACACGTTCAGCCCCGAGTGCCTTGGCTTCCATCGCCAGGAAGCTGGCGATGGATCGTGCATCGTCGGCCACAGACTCGATGGACCGGATACCGGCTATCTTGTCGCCGAGGCCGAGTTTCAGCACTAGTTCGCCGAGCATTTCGCACCAGACCGTGCCGTTGGTCGAAACGAGCGAGGTTCCCGGCATAGCCGCTGCGGCCAGCAGGCCGGCTTCGGCAAATCCGATCACCGGCAGCCTGGTCATCTCGGCGAGCGCCTCGCGGCCGGGGTCGCCAAAGCAGGCGAGTACGATTGCGTCGGGCCTCGCACCCTCACCAATGGCCTTGGCGGCTGCGTCAAGCACGGCGTGTGCGGCGATCGAAACCGCGACACGGGTCGAGATGTAGCTGAAGCCGAAACTGGCGGTGACGGTCTGCGTCTCTGCGGCGCCCGCCACCTCTTCGCGCACGAGTGCGTCGATGACCTGGCTGACGCCGGTCGAGGTGTTGGGGTTGATGACGAGCAGGCGAGGCAGGCGGCGCATCGAATTCCTTTGATATCACGGTCTTTGCTTCCGCCCCTCGTGCAACAGCACGATGGTTTGAGAGTCGGGACGCGGACGCCTTTTGTGAAGCATCTTCAGCTCGGCCTGATATCATTGTATCAGATAAGATGTAAAGTTTGTATCCAAAAATTGGATGCAGTTCGGCCCAGAAAGCGAGCAATCTCCCCGCGAAACCGGCATCCTGTCGGATGAAAAATGACAGATCGATACCGGGTTGGATCCATCATCGCGGCTGCACCGAGGAACGCATTTTTCACGAGGCGGGCGCAGAGGTCTTCCGGATGGCATCTTAAGTAACTGTTTTTATGCAATGTTTTTCACGAAGGCTGGAAGTCGTTGGCGTGTGCACACATCACTCAACATTTATGTATCCACTGGGGAAAAAATCGGATACAAAAGTGATGGGAGCGCCTTTGCGAAAAGGCAGAGTTAACTCAGCATATGGGAGCGACAATCATGCATGCTTTCTTCTCGGCCTTCTCCGCGCTGTCAGGCAGCCGGCGACAGTTTCTGGCGACAGTCGGGGGCGCGGCCCTTGCCGTGGCGGTCGGTTTCGGCGGCTCGGCGGCCATTGCCGCGGATCGCGAGCACACGATCATTGTCGGCCTCGGTGGCCAGATCAACACGCTCGACCCATTGCGCGCCGACTACAACCAGACCAACACCATCATCAGCGCCGTCTACGATACGCTGGTGACTTACGACGACACCAAGCTCGTCGGCTCGCTGGCGACAGAATACGCCTATGCCGATGACGCCAAGTCGATCACGTTTACGCTGCGTCCCGATGTGAAGTTCCATGACGGCACGGCGCTGACTGCCAAGGACGTCGCCTACACGCTCGACCGGTTGAAGCGCCTCGGCACCGGCGTCGCCTCGCTGATCGACGGCTATGTTTCGACCACCGTCACCGACGACACCCATCTGACCATCAACCTGTCCAAGCCGAACACGCTGTTCCTGCCGTCGCTTAGCAAGGTCTACATCCTGAATTCGGCACTGGTTGAAGCCAACAAGGGCGCCGATGACGGCCAGGGTTGGCTCCAGGCGCATGATGCCGGCTCCGGCGCCTACGTGCTGGGCGACCAGTCGCAGGCCGTGGTGATCGACCTGTTCCCCGGCTACTGGGCAGTCGAAGCCGGCCGCCCCGAATCCATCGTCTTCCGCCGCATCGACGAAAGCTCGACGCGCCGCGACGAACTCCGCGCCGGCAACATCGACGTCGCCTTCGGCTTTGCCGACCGCGATGCCGCCGCCATGGCCACCGACCCGGCGCTGAAGGTTGTGCCGATCAACACCAGCTACCAGACGGAAGTGTTGTTCAACACCAAGGTCGGTCCGACCGCCGATCCCAAGGTACGCAAGGCGCTGCGCATGGTCTACGACTATGCCGGCGGTCTGCGTGGCATCCGTGGCGGCAACGGTAAGATCGCCAATGGGCCGCTGCCGGCCCGCCTCGACTGCCGTCCTGAACTGCCAGAGGTGAAGCGCGATCTCGACGCCGCCAAGGCGATGCTCGCCGAAGCAGGCGCGGCCAATCTTAAGCTCAAGATGAACTTCCAGCCGGTGTTCGAGCTGCAGAAGCAGGAAGCGACGCTGTTCCAATCCAACCTGCGCGAGATCGGCGTCGAGCTCGAGCTCGAGCCGATCGCCTTCCCGAACTATCTCGCCAGCCTGAAGGATCCGAATTCGATCCCGCAGATGATGCTGCTCGAGGACTTCGCCCAGTTCCCGGAAGCCGGCATCATGCTGGTCAAGGGCTACAAGTCGGATGCGATCGGCACCAACCGTACCGGCTATGCCAATCCCGAGGTCGACAAGCTGCTCGACACGGCCCTTGCCACCGCCGACGAAGCCAAGCGTTGCGGCATCTACAAGCAGGTCCAGACCATTCTCGACAATGACTCCGTGATGGTCGACATGTATGGTGTCTACAAGCCAGCCGCCTACCGTGTCGGCACGCTTGCAGACCTCAAGGCCAGCATGCTCGCCACGCCCGCCGAGCCGGCGGACTTCCGGCTCGCCAAGCCGTAAGCGAGGTCTGAGATGCTCGCGTTCCGCGCCTATTCCTGGTTCCTCGGCCGACGTCTGGGCCTGACACTGTTGACCCTTTGGGGATTGGCCTCGCTGGTCTTCCTGATGATCAAGCTGATGCCCGGCGACGAGGCCCAGATGGCCGCCGGCGCGGACGCCTCCGCCGCCCAGATCGAGGCGGTGCGTGAAAGGCTGGGGCTCGATGCCCCGGTCATCATGCAATATCTGAGCTTCCTGGGTCGCCTCCTGCGCGGCGACCTGGGTACGTCGATCGTTACCCTACAGCCTGTTCTGGCCGATCTCGAAAAGGTGCTGCCGAGCACGCTGGAGCTCGTCTTCGTTGCCATGCTGCTCAATCTGGCGGTCGCCATCCCGGCCGGCATCATTGCCGCCTACCGCCAGGGTGGCGTCTTCGACACGACCAGCCGCGTCACCGCCGTCATGCTCGGCGGCATGCCCGCCTTCTGGCTCGCGCTGGTGCTGCAATATGTGCTGGGCAGCGTCTGGCGCGTGGTGCCGATCTCGGGCCAGCAGGGCTATGGCATGAACTCGCCGGTCGTCACTGGTGCGCCGACCGTCGATGCCCTGATCGCCGGGAATTTTGCCGGCTTCTTCGATACGCTGCACCACATCATCCTGCCGGCGGCCGTGCTGGCGGCGCTGTTCGCTACCCAGATTTTCCGCACGTTGCGGGCCGCCTTGCTCGGTGTACTACGCTCGGACTTCATCATGGCCGTGCGCGCCAAGGGCGCCACCGCCCGCCATATGTTGGTGCGCCACGCCTTGCCCAACAGCCTCAACCCGGTGCTGACCCTTTCGGGCACCCAGGCCGGCGCGATGATCGGCTCGGCAGTGCTGGTCGAGACCGTCTTCGCTCGCCAGGGCATCGGGGCCTACATGTTCAATGCCGTCGCCCAGAAGGACGCCTTCGCCGTGCTGGGGTCGGTGATGTTCATCGGCACCGTCGTCTGCCTCGTCAACCTGATCGTCGACATCCTCCAGCTTCTTGTCGACCCGCGCATTCGCGCCGCACAACTGGGGAGCCAGGGCCAATGACCGCCATCGCCCAGCCGGCAACTACCCGCCGCAAGGAAGGCTTCAGTGCCTTCGAGATCTTCGTCTTCACGCTTGTCATCGCGCTGCTGGTGATCGCCGTCTTCGGTCCGTTCCTGGCGCCGGACAGCATCTACAATTCCGACATCGCCAACTCACTGATGCCGCCGAGTGCGGCCAACTGGTTCGGCACCGACGACCAGGGCCGCGACGTGTTCTGGCGCCTCATCGTCGGTGCCCAGACGACCCTGCTCTCGGCCTTCCTGGTGGTAACGCTCTATTCGCTGATCGGCGTCACGCTTGCCACAGTCGCTGCCGCCGGTCCGCGCTGGCTCGACGAGGGCCTGATGCGCATCACCGACATCGGCCTGGCACTGCCCGGCATGATCGTGGCGCTCGGCTTCGCCGCCGCCATGGGCGCCAGCCTGCGCTCGGCGATCATCGCCATGGCCATAACGGGCTGGCCGATCACCGCCCGCATGCTGCGCGGCATCATGTGCCAGACCATGGAGCAGCCCTTCGTCGCCGGCGCCCAGGTGCTGGGCGTGTCGAAGTGGCGGCTGATGACCAAGCATGTGCTGCCCAATTCGCTCGACGTCTTGATCGTCAAATGGGCCGGCGACATCGGCACGACGGTGCTGGTGCTGGCGAGCCTGTCCTTCATCGGCGTCGGCGCCCAGCCGCCGAGCGCCGAATGGGGCGCCACCATCGCCGCCGCCCGCGGCTATGTCTCGACCGCCTGGTGGACCGTCGTCGCTCCCGGTGCGGCGGTTGCCATTACCTCGATCGCCTTCGGCCTGCTCGGCGACATCATCCAGGTCCGTCGCGATCCGTCCTTGAGGGGCAACTGAGATGAGGACCGTGCACCCCATGCCCGACCAGTCCACTGTTACCCCGCTTCGTCCGCCTCTCGTCACCGTCGACAAGCTGACAGTCGACATGCCGCTTGGCCGCAGCGGCGCGAGCGTCCGCATCGTCGATGGCGTCGATTTCAGCATCGGTGTCGGCGAGCGCGTCGCCTTGGTCGGCGAGTCAGGCTCGGGCAAGTCGCTGACGGCACGCGCGTTGATGCGGCTCGACCGCCTCGCCAGGCTGTCCGGCCGGGTCGACTTCGACGGCACCGACCTGCTCAAACTGTCGGACCGTGACATGGGCAGGCTGCGCGGCAGCTCCATTGCCATGGTCTTTCAGGATCCGATGAGCTTCCTCGATCCGCTGATGACCATCGGCGACCAGGTCGCCGAGACGCTGCGCATCCGAGGCATCGGCAAGGCCGAGGCGCGCAAGCGGGCGCTCGCCGTGCTCGATGAGCTCGGCGTCGACCGCGCCGCCCAACGCCTCGATGCCTATCCGCACGAGTTCTCCGGCGGCATGCGCCAGCGCGTCGTGCTGGCGATGGCGCTGATCGGCGAGCCGCGCCTGCTGATCGCCGACGAACCGACGACGGCGCTCGACGTGCGCGTGCAGGACCAGGTGCTCGACCTGCTCGACGACGTGTCGACGCGCCGTGGTCTGGCAGTGCTGTTCATCACCCATGACCTCGGAGTCGTCGCCGGTTTCGCCGAACGGGTGATGGTCATGTATTCGGGCCGCATCGTCGAGGATGGCGAAGTTGCGAGCGTATTCGCCAAGCCGAGCCATCCCTACACACAAGGGCTGATCAAGGCGGTGCCGCGCATCGACCAGGATCTCAACACGCTCTACGCCATCCCAGGTGCGCCGCCGCCACCACTGGCGCGGCCGGGCGGTTGCCCATTCCATCCGCGCTGCGATCAGCGCTTCGAACGCTGCGACAAGGACCTGCCCATGCTATTGCCGGTCGGTCTGTCGCGCGTCGCCTGCCACCTGCATGACGGCCACCAGCATGACAGAAAGGGCGCCTGACCATGCTCATGTCCATCGACAGCATCAGCAAGTCATACAATGCCTTCCCCAACCCGCCGGCCAAGGTGCTGCACGACGTCACGCTCAACATCGACACCGGCGAGGCCATCGGCCTCGTTGGTGAATCGGGATCCGGCAAGTCGACGATCGCCAAATGCATGCTGGCGCTGATCAAGCCGGAAGACGGTGCGATCACATATGACGGCATCGACGTCATCCATGCCAAGGGCGAGGAGCTCAGGCGTTTCCGCCGCGAAGTGCAGATGGTGTTCCAGGACCCCTATGGCAGCCTCAACCCGCGCATGACGATCGAGGAGCTGATCGGCGAGGGACTTTTGATCCACAAGCTCGAGCCGACGGCGGCTGCACGCCGCAAGCGGGTCGCCGAGATCATGGACATGGTCGGCCTCAACCCCAACGACATGGACCGCTACACGCGCTCCTTCTCCGGTGGCCAGCGCCAACGCATCGCCATTGCGCGCGCGCTTGTCATCCGCCCGCGCATCCTCGTCTGCGACGAGCCGGTGGCGGCCCTCGACGTGTCGGTGCAGGCGCAGGTCATCAACCTGCTGCAGGACATGCAGAAGAAGCTGAACCTCGCCATCGTCTTCGTTGCGCACGACTTGGCGGTTGTCCGCCATCTCTGCGAAAAGATCGTCGTGCTGCACAAGGGCAAGGTCGTCGAGCAGGGTTCGCGCGACGAAATCTTCGGCAACCCCCGCATGCCGTACACCCAGTCGCTGCTGGCGGCGGTGCCGGTACCCGATCCCGTCGCCGGCCGCGCCCGCCGTGCAGCGCGCCGCCTCGAAACCGCAAACTGACATTACCAAGGAGACTGCCGATGCGTATCGGTGTCGATGGCCGCAAGATTCCCGAAGCCACCAAGCGCGGACCTGTGGCCAGCTTCGATCATGCCAAGGAGCTGGGCATGGAGGGCCTGTTCTTCCGCACCGTGCTCGACATGAGCCCGACGCTGGATGCCGGCTATCTCGGCGAGATCAAACAGCGCGCCGACGAACTCGGCATGTATCTCGAAACCGGCCTCGGCAAGGTCAATCCTTATGCCACCCCCGAGGCGCCCGAACTGCGCCTCATCGGCGACGGCGACATCGTGCTCGGCTTCCGCCGCATGATGGAGGCCTGTGCCGCCATCGACTGCCGCGAACTCTGGGTGGCGACCGCCAACTACAAGCCGGCCTATACCGGCCGCTTCGCCTACGACCGTTTCCGCACCGACGTGACCTGGCAAGAGCAGCTCGACGCCACCGCGCGCTTCCTCAAGAAGCTCGCGCCGATCTCTCGCGACCTCGGCATCCATCTGAACCTCGAGACGCATGAAGAGATCACCTCCTTCGAACTGGTGCGGCTGGTCGAGGAAGTCGGGCCGGATACGACGGGCATCGTCTTCGACACGGCCAACGTGCTGCAGCGCGCCGAGCACCCGGTCTGGGCGGCCAGGCGCGTGGCGCCTTATGTACGCCAGTCCCACATCAAGGACGCGCTGATTGCCTATGATGGCGAGGTGCTCGATTTCCAGATGCGCCCTTGCGGCGGCGGCGTCGTCGATTTCCGCGCCATCATGCCGATCCTGGCCGCCGCCAATCCCGGTCTCAACCTGTCGATCGAAAACTACGAATCTTTCTCGGACCGGCCGCGCAACCCGCCCAAGATGATCATCGAGATCGCCGATCCCAAATGGCTCGAAGGCCACCCCGACCTCAGTGTCGAGGAGTATGCCGACTATATGAAGATGGTGCAGGACTACGCTGCCCGCATCGCCAGCGGCGAGGTCCTGGACCGCGAAAGCTTCGCTGCCTGGGCTGTGAAGAACTACCACTATGCCGAGACGGTCGACTACATCAAGACAAGTGCCGCCCACGTCAGGGGCATCTGCCAGGAGCTCGGCCTGCCACTGCAGAAGGCGGCGTAGGCCGGTTTATCGACTGCGAACGGCAAAACCCGCGGAAGCAGCTTCCGCGGGTTTTTCTTTTTGCCGCTGACTGTTTGTCATCAAACCCCTCTCCGGCCCTTCGGGCCACCTCTCCCCAGAGGGGCGAGGAACCCAAGCTGGACAGGCGCTGGCACGTATCCGAAGTCTCGTTGAGCGTTCAGAACCTGGGTTCCTCGCCCCTTTGGGGAGAGGTGCCGAGCGCAGCGAGGCGGAGAGGGGTTGCTGGGCGAACACGTCAATCGCTTGCGAACGTGCCCCAACAAAAAGGCCGCGCAGTCGTGAACTGACCCCGTAAAGTTGGACGGTTCATTGAGCTGGTAGATTTAAGGGCTGGGTCCTGTATTGCACAGGGGCCAGCCCTTTCAGTTTCAGTTTGATGCGGCGGTGGTTGTAATAGTCGATGTAGCGCTCGATGGCCTTATCGAGGCTTTGGACAGTTTCGAACCTTTCCGGGTGGAAGAGCTCGGACTTGAGCGTGGCGAAGAAGCTCTCCATCGGTGCGTTGTCGAGGCAATTGCCTTTGCGTGACATGCTTTGTGCAAGGCCTCTGGTTTCCAGCCTGCGCTGGAATGCCGACATCTGGTACTGCCATCCCTGATCGGAATGCAGGGTCGGCCGTTCGTCCTCATTGAGCCGGGCGAAGGCTTTTGTCAGCATATTGTCCACCAGTTTGAAGCGCGAGCGGCGCGCCGTCTCGAAGGCGACGATCTCGCCATTGTAGAGGTCCATGATGGGAGACAGGTAGAGCTTGTCGCCGGCCACGCTGAACTCCGTCACGTCGGTCACCCATTTGCAGTTGGCGCGGTCGGCGCTGAACTTGCGCTGCAACAGATCGGGAGCGGTCCGCCCAACCTCGCCCCTGTAGGAACGATACTTCTTCGGCCTGACCAGCGACTTCAAACCCATCCCGGCCATCAGGCTCTGGACGGTCTTGTGGTTGACGCCTTGACCCGACTGGCGCAGTTGCGCAGTCACCCGGCGATAGCCGTAGCGGCCCTTGTGGCTGTCGAAGATGGCCTTGATCGCCTCCTTCAGCGCCACATGGCGGTCCGGGCGCGAGGCTGCCTTTTGCCTGTAATAGAACGTGCTGCGCGGCAGCTTCGCCAGATCGAGCAGGCCCTCAAGCGGATGCAACGGCCTTAACGCCTGGACGGCTTGTGCTTTTTGGGCGCGTGTCCCTGCGTTAAGGCCTCCAGTTTTTTTAGGTAGGCGTTCTCCATCCGCAGTTGCTTCAGCTCGGCCAGCAGTTCTTCCCGGCTTTTGGCTTCGTCACTGGGTGCAACAGGCACTGCGGGGGCCGGCGGCTTCGACATGGGGCGTCCTCCGGGACGTGGGCCGAGTGCCTCTATCCCACCCGCATGATAGCGCTTCTCCCAGCCCGCCAGGCAACTGGCATTGCGGATATTGAACAACGCCGCCGTCTGGCGATACGACAGACCTTCTCGCCACATCCGCTCGAGCACTGACAGCTTGAACGTCGCGTCGTAATGATCGTATTTGCCCGACAGTCCCGCCCAGCCATGCGCCTGGTAAAAAGCCACCCACTTGCGGACAGTCGCCGCGTCAACTCCACGCTTCGACGCCGCACTCGCGTAGCTTTCATCCCCGCACAAATAGCTATCGACAACCGAGCGCTTGAAACGCGCACTGTGTTTGGACATGCAAAACCCCCGAAGGTTGTGTCCAACTTTCGGGGGTCAGTTCACTGAGGCCGGGCTTTTGATTGATGACGCTTGAAGGCGTGGGGTCTTAGCTGACCTTGACCTTGGAAGCGGCCTGTTCCTCGGCGATCTTCTGCTGGAACATCTGGGCGAAATCGATCGGGTCGAGCATCAGCGGCGGGAAGCCGCCGTTGCGGGTCGCTTCGGCGATGATCTGACGAGCGAACGGGAACAGCAGGCGCGGGCACTCGATGAAGAGCAGCGGCAGCATGTGCTCCTGCGGAAAGCCGTCGATGCGGAACACGCCGCCATAGACCAACTCGACGTTGAACAGCACATCCTTGTCGAAGGCAGCCTTCGCACTCAACGTCAGGTTGACGTCGAACTGCTTGTCCGTCATGTCGGCGCGGCCCTTTTTGTCTTCAGCAGGCGTGTAGTAGCCTACCACTCGAGCACGATCTTCCCCGCTTCGCCATTGGCGGCGTTATGGAAGGCGGCCTGGTAGTCGTCGGCCTTCATGCGGCTGGTGATCACCTTGCGGATGTCGAGGCCGCTTTCCAGCATCGCCAGCATCTTGTGCCAGGTCTCGAACATCTCGCGGCCATAGATGCCCTTCAGCGTGATCATCTTGAAGACGATCTTGGAAAGATCGATCGGGAACGGCTTTGCCGGCACGCCGAGCAGCGCGATACGGCCGCCCATCAGCGTGTGTTCGATCAGTTGGTCGAAGGCGGCGGGCGAGCCGCTCATCTCGAAGCCGACGTCGAAGCCTTCGCGCATGCGTAGCCGCGCCATGGCGTCGCGCAGGTCTTCCTCGGCGACGTTGACGGGCGTGACGTCGGCGACCTGGGTGGCGAGTTCGAGGCGCTTGGGGTTGACGTCGGTGATGACGACATGGCGCGCGCCGCAATGCCGCGCCACCGCAGCACCCATGATGCCGATCGGGCCGGCGCCGGTGATCAGCACGTCCTCGCCGGCAACGTCAAAAGACAGCGCCGTATGTACGGCGTTGCCGAGCGGGTCGAGGATGGCGCCGAGCTCGTCGTCGATGGTGTCGGGCAGCGGCACCACGTTGAAGGCGGGGATGCGGACATATTCGGCGAAGGCGCCGGGCAGGTTGACGCCGATGCCTTGGGTCTCCGGATCGAGATGGTAGCGGCCGGCGCGGCTGGCGCGGCTGCGCATACCGATGACATGGCCTTCGCCCGACACGCGCTGACCGACCTTGAAGCCGCGCACATGCGAACCCAGCTCGACGATCTCGCCGGCATATTCGTGGCCGGTTATCATCGATACCGGCACGGTCTTGGCCGCCCATTCGTCCCACTTGTAGATGTGGATGTCGGTGCCGCAGATGCCTGTCTTGTTGACCTTGATCAGCACGTCGTCGGGGCCGACCTCCGGTACGGGCCGGTCTTCCATCCAGATGCCGGGTTCAGCCTTGGCCTTGACCAGTGCGCGCATGGGAAAACTCCTGAAACTCAGATGATGCCGAGCGACTTGCCGGCGTCGGCAAAGGCGTCGATGGCGAAGGTGATGTCCTGCTCGTCGAGCGCTGCCGACATCTGGGTGCGGATGCGCGCCTTGCCCTGAGGCACCACTGGATAAAAGAAGCCGGCGACATAGACGCCGCGCTCGTCGAGCGCCTTGGCCATTCGCTGCGCCAGCACCGCATCACCCAGCATGACCGGGATGATCGGCGTCTCGCCGGGAAGCAGCGTGAAGCCGGCTTGGGTCAGGCCATCGCGGAAGCGTGTGGTGTGGCGGCCGAGTTTTGCACGCAGATCGTCGGCGCCACGCGCGATCTCGATCGCCTTCAGCGAGCCGGCGGCAACGGCTGGCGCCAGGCTGTTGGAGAAGAGGTAGGGGCGCGCGCGCTGGCGCAGCAGGTCGATGATCGGCTGCGACGCCGCGATGAAGCCGCCCATCGCGCCGCCCAGCGTCTTGCCCAGCGTTCCGGTGACGATGTCGACGCGGTTGCCGGCGCCCGTCAGCGCCGGCGTGCCGCGGCCTTCTTCGCCGATATGGCCGGTGGCATGACAATCGTCGACGGCGACGATGGCGCCATAGCGCTCGGCGAGATCGCAGATCTGCTTGAGCTTGGCGACGTGGCCGTCCATCGAGAACACGCCGTCGGTGACGACCAGCTTGAAGCGCGCGCCGTCAACTGCGGCCTGCTTGAGTTGGGTCTCCAGGTCGTCCATGTCGCCCTGGGCGTAGCGGAACCGCTTGGCCTTGGAGAGCCTGACGCCGTCGATGATCGAGGCATGGTTCAGACTGTCGGAGATGATGGCGTCCTCGGCGCCGAGCAACGGCTCGAACAGCGCTCCATTGGCGTCGAAGCAGGCAGCGAACAGGATCGCATCGTCCTTGCCGAGATAGTCTGATATGGCGTGCTCAAGCTCGCGGTGCAGCGTCTGGGTGCCGCAGATGAAGCGCACCGAGGCCATGCCGAAGCCAAACTCGTCGAGAGCAGTTGCCGCCGCCTTGCGGATATCGGCATTGTCGGCGAGGCCGAGATAGTTGTTGGCGCAGAGATTGACCATCTGGCGTTCGCCATCCGGACCCTTCACCTTGATACGGCCGGCCTGCATGCCGGAGATATGGCGCTCACGCTTGTAGAGGCCGTCGGCCTCGATGCCCTGGAGAACGGTCGAGATGTGGGAAAGGAAATCCTGGTTCAACGGTCTCTCCATCCATTAAGGTGGAAATTCCGATATAATGGATATGATGGCAAGTCTAGTGGAATCCTGTTGGGCCAGCGAACCAGACGCAAATGCCTCGCAGGACGGCCAAGCCGGTGCTATCAGTGGGCCGCTTTTGGGGGAGGCGACATGGAAGTGAACGACGCGCCGAAGATCGGCCCGGTAATCCAGAAGGAACGCAAGGAGCGCCACCTGACGCTCGACCGGCTTGCGGCGATTTCGGGCGTTTCGCGCTCAATGCTGTCGCAGATCGAGCGCGGCGAGGCCAACCCGACATTCGCCGTTCTGTGGTCGCTGACCCAGGCCCTCGGCATCGATTTTTCCCAGCTCATCGCGGGCGGCATCACCCACCAGCGTAAGGCAGAGGCCATCGAACTGGTGACGCTGGCGCTGACACCTGAAATCAAGAGCCCTGACGGGGCTTGGCGGCTGCGTATCCTGAGTTCGCCGGCCCTGGCCGGCCGTATCGAATGGTACGAGGTCGAGATCGCGCCTGGCTGCAAGCTGCAAAGCGCGCCGCATGCGCCCGGCACCTTCGAGCATCTGACTGCCAACACTGACGGCCTATCGGTGGAAACCGAGCTGGGACGGCAGGCGCTGAAGACAGGCGAGACGGCACGCTATCGCGCCGACGTATCCCACGAAATTGCCAATAGCGGCTCGGAAACCGCCCGAGCGCTGATGGTGGTTCTGTACGACCAGGACAACTAATCCCATCAGGCACGGACTGGCGCGGATTTTCTGCTCTTGACGGGGCAGCAAGCCTGCCGCTTCCTCCCAGCCAAGCGGCACCGTTCGTCGACGCGCCGCGACCGCGAAAAGGGAGAGCGTCATGTCCGGCAGGTGGGATTTCTGGGTCGACCGTGGCGGCACCTTCACCGACGTCATCGGTCGCGACCCTGATGGTCGCCTCCACCCCCGCAAGTTGCTGTCGGAAAATCCCGAGGCCTATCGCGATGCTGCCATCCAGGGTATCCGCGACCTGCTCGGCCTGGCGCCGGGAGCGGCCATTCCGCCCGGCAGCATCGGTGACATCAGGATGGGCACGACAGTTGCCACCAATGCGCTGCTCGAACGCAAGGGCGACCGCGTCCTTCTTCTCATCACCAAGGGTTTCCGCGATGCCCTGCGCATCGCCTACCAGGCCCGGCCGGACATCTTCGCCAAGGAAATCATCCTGCCCGAGCAACTCTATGAACGTGTCGTCGAGGTCGACGAGCGGGTGCGGGTCGACGGCACCGTCGAGCGCCTTCTCGATATCGCGGAGATCAAGCCGCAGCTGCTGCAAGCCAGGGCCGACGGCATCGATGCCGTCGCCATCGTCTTCATGCATGCCTGGAAGTTCCCCGAACACGAACGCGCCGTCGCCGCCGTTTGCCGCAAATGTGGGTTCTCCCAAGTGTCGGTCAGCCACGAGGTTTCGCCACTGATCAAGTTGGTCGGGCGTGGGGATACGACTGTCGTTGATGCCTACCTGTCGCCGATCCTGTCGCGCTATGTCCGGCAGGTGGCAGGGGAATTGGGCGTTTTGCCGTCCCCCTTGTGGACAGGGTCGGACGGCGAAGACGGACGGGGTGGGGGTGACAGTGCGACGGGGGCTACCTCCGCCCCGGTGCTGCGCCCCGACCCTGCCCACAAGGGGGAGGGCAAAAACCCTCGCCTCATGTTCATGATGTCCTCCGGCGGCCTCACCGCCGCCGAACTGTTCCAGGGCAAGGATGCGCTTTTGTCAGGCCCCGCCGGCGGCGTCGTCGGCATGGTCGAGACGGCCAAGCTTGCCGGCTTCGACAAGGTCATCGGTTTCGACATGGGCGGCACCTCGACCGACGTCGCCCATTATGACGGCGAATACGAGCGCAGCTTCGACACCGAGGTCGCCGGCGTGCGTGTCCGCGCCCCGATGATGCGCATCCACACCGTTGCCGCCGGCGGCGGCTCGGTGTTGCATTTCGAGGCTGGCCGCTTCCGCGCCGGGCCGGATTCCGCCGGCGCCAATCCCGGTCCCGCCTGCTACCGCCGCGGCGGCCCGCTCGCCGTCACCGACGCCAATGTCATGCTCGGCAAGCTGCAGCCCGATTTCTTTCCGGCTATTTTCGGCCCTGCGCAAGACCAGCCGCTCGACGCTCGCGTCGTACGCAAGAAGTTTGCGGCACTCGCCGAAGAGATCGGCGATGGCCGCAGCCCCGAGGCGGTCGCCGAGGGTTTCGTCACCATCGCCGTCGAGAACATGGCCAACGCCATTAAGAAGATCTCGGTCCAGCGCGGCTACGATGTCACGGAGTATCTGCTCAACTGCTTCGGCGGCGCCGGCGGCCAACATGCCTGCCTGGTGGCCGACGCACTCGGCATGGAGGCGGTGCTGATCCACCCCTTCTCCGGCCTGCTGTCGGCTTATGGCATCGGCCTGTCGTCTGTCTTCGCCTCGCGGCAGCAGGCGCTGCTCAAGCCGCTGGCCGAGGAATCGCGCGCCGAGATCGAGGCCTTGATCGGCAATCTGCGCGCCGAGGTGCTGACTGAGCTCGCCGGTCAGGCCATCGCCGAAGACGATGTCGCCCTGCGGCCTGTCCTGCATATCCGCTACGACGGCACCGACACCGCCCTGCCGGTCGGCTTCGAGCACGGCTCGATCGCCGTGGCCAAGGCTGCCTTCGAGGCTGCCCACAAGGCGCAGTTTGGCTTCATATATAAAGACAAGCCGACCGTGGTCGAAGCGGTGGTGTTGGAGGGTCGCGACGGCAGCGCCCGCGGGCTCTCGGAACAGGAGACCCTGCTTGAAGAAAAGCCGGCCACCACCGCCGAGACGAGAAAGATATTCACCGAAGGCGCCTGGCATGAGGCCGGCGCCTTCCGCCGGGCTGGCATGAGGCCCGGCCACAAGGTCCCAGGTCCTGCCCTTATCATAGAGAGCCACCAGACAATCGTTGTCGAACCCGGCTGGACCGCGGAGATCAGCGCCCGCAACCACGTCGTCATGCGGCGCGTCGAGAAAAAGCAGCGTCGCGCCGCCATCGGCACCGCCGCAGATCCCGTCATGCTCGAGGTGTTCAACAACCTGTTCATGTCGATCGCCGAGCAGATGGGCGTGACGCTGCAGAACACTGCCTATTCGGTCAACATCAAGGAGCGGCTCGACTTCTCCTGTGCCGTCTTCGACCGCACGGGGGCGCTGGTCGCCAACGCACCCCACATGCCGGTGCATCTCGGCTCGATGGATCGCTCGGTCGAAACCATCATCCGTCTCAACGAGGGCGACATCCATCCCGGCGACGTCTTCGCGCTGAACGCTCCTTACAATGGCGGCACACATCTGCCTGACATTACGGTGGTCACGCCGGTGTTCGACGAGGAAGGGCTCTCCCCCGCAAGGGGGGAGAGCAGCCAGTCACGAAAGATCCTCTTTTGGGTCGCCGCGCGTGGCCATCACGCCGATGTCGGCGGCACTGCACCCGGCTCGATGACCCCGCTGGCAACGACTGTCGACGAAGAAGGCGTGCTGTTCGACAATTTCCGTCTCGTCGAGCGCGGCACGTTCCGCGAAAATGAACTCCACCGCCTGCTGACCGACCACGCCTATCCCGCCCGCAACCCGCAGCAGAACATTGCCGACCTCAAGGCCCAGATCGCCGCCAATGAAATGGGCGTGGCCGAACTCAGGAAGATGGTCGGTCATTTCGGCCTCGACGTCGTTGAAGCCTATATGGGCCATGTCCAGGACAACGCCGCCGAAAGCGTGCGCTGCGTGCTCGACCGCCTGCCTGACCATGCTGAGTACGAATACCCGACCGACACCGGCCAGGTCATCAAGGTCAGGATCTCCATCGACCGGGCCGAGCGCAAGGCGACCGTCGACTTCACCGGCACCTCGCCTGTGATGAAGAACAACTTCAATGCGCCCGAGCCGGTGGCCCGCGCCGCCGTGCTTTATGCCTTCCGCGTCATGGTCGAGGACAACA